>JBHJJC010000019.1:0-41699 GCA_050042945.1 Croceivirga sp. | reverse complement strand
GGGGTCGAATACCAATTGGAGGTCGTTTCAGGTGGGGGCATTGCCTATGCATCGGAAACGGTCAACCTGCCCGATGCCTCACGGATAACGAACGTCTATGCCGAGCGGGTCACGACGGACCTTGGGGAAGAGGGCATACAGATCTATGTTGACAGCGAGCCCCTTTCCGGCGCCCCCTCGAATTATAGGTACACCTATGAGGAGACCTATAAGATAGTGGCCCCCAATTGGAACGGGGACGACTTTGTACTGACCAATTACGACCCCTGTGCACTGCCCGTGCCCACCTATGACCTTGAGATCGTCCCAAGAACGGTACAGAACCGGGTATGTTACGCCACGGTATCCTCCAATACGATTATCCAGGGTACCTCGCTGAACGGCAGCAATCGGGTAAAGGGCTTTCCCGTACGCTTTATTTCCAAGGATAATTATGTAACTTCACATCGGTACAGCATTTTGGTGAAACAGCATGTACAACGTTCAGAGGCATACGGTTTTTATGAGACCCTGAAGGAGCTCTCACAGAGTGAGAACGTGTTTTCACAGGTACAGCCCGGCCCATTGGAGGCGAATATCAAAAGGATGGATGGTACGGATGAGACGGTTCTGGGGTACGTGGACATCACCAGTGTCTCAGAGCAGCGCATTTACTTGGAATATGCCGATTTCTTTCCAGGGGAGGAGTTGCCTCCATACCCTTTTCCCTGTTTTGAAGAATCAGCACCAGAATCGCATGTTTCGTATTGTTTTACGGGTCTGGTCGCAAACACATGCCCCCCGTCGACGATTGAGCGTATCGATGCCGGAATTATAACGTATACTGGTATCAATAATAATAACATTGGGGTATGCCCAGGCCCTTATACTTTTATCGCTCGGATATGTGGTGATTGCACGTTATTAGGACAAAATGAACCTCCTTCTTTTTGGGAAGAATAAACTATAAGAAGATGAAGAAAAATTGGAAAGTATTTTTAGTGTTGTCATGTATTGTATCAACTTCGTGGTCACAATATGTGATAAAAACCGTTGAAGACCTACAAAATCTTCAAAAGGTACCTCAAGAAAAGGTATATGTCAATCACACAGGTCCAACCCTATTTGCGGGAGAATATGTGTATTACGGTTTTCAGTGTTTCAATGCTCAGAACAGCAGACCTTCTTCGGTCAGTAAAGTGGGCTATATCGCATTGGTAAATGAAAGTAAAGAATATGTTCTTGAACAAAAAATCAAGTTGAACAAAGGCCTTGGGCAGGGTGACTTTTTTGTTGCCACCGATATGCCATCAGGCAATTACAAATTGTTGGGATATACGCAGTGGATGAAAAATAATGGTCTAGCTCAGGTTTACAAAGATAATGTTGTCATCATTAACCCCTATTTCGCCGATCAGTCAGCCCTACTTCCTGATGATAGTCAAGCAGTAATAGCAACCCCTTTATTGGCGGCCAACACAGTGGAGTCAGATTCTACTACGATAGGCTTGGCACTGAATACGTCTAGCTTCGGAAAACGTCAAAAGGTTAGTTTTTCCCTTAAGAACTATAAAGGTTATCTCGGTAACGGTACATATACCATTAAAGTTAAAAAGAAGGGTAACCTTGGTGAAATCAGTACAATGAATGCCATAGACTATGCAAAATCATACATGAATGTCGATAAAGAGATAAATCTTAGCGTCGGAGATAGCCTTTTCTTGCCCGAACAACGGGGAGAACTCTTATATGGTACTGTTACTGAATCGAGCACCAATACACCCTTAGCCGATACTCCAGTTGTAGTTTCCTTACCAGGGAAGGAGTTTGTTCTGAAGTTTGCAACCACTGATACGAATGGAAATTTTTATACATATCTCAGAAAGGATTACAAAGAACGTTTAGCGGTCATTCAAGTAGAAGATTCAGAAATGGAAGTCGATATTAAAATGAAAGCACCAAGAAAACTTGATGTATCCCAATTAAAATTTGAGAAGTTCGCTTTAAATAAAGATTTGGCGGAAGCGATAAAAAGGCGAAGCGTATACAATCAAATTGAAAATCAGTTTTTTACCCTAAAGCCGGATTCTGTTTTACTGGGTGATCCAATAGACCCTTTTGATGGTGGAATTCCTGAAGTTTTTGTATTGGATGACTATACCCGTTTTCCTACTTTTCAAGAGACACTGGTTGAAATTTTGAACAATGCAGGGTATAGAAACAATGCCAAGGGCAATGACTACATCCGTATCGCCCAAGATTTTGAAACATTTAACGAAGAGTTTAATAGTTTTCCCGCCATTGTTCTTTTTGATGGGGTATATATCACCAATCATGAGGCGATGAAGGAGTATGATGCGAGAAATATTAAGTCTATCAGCCTTATTCGTGATCAATTTCAATTGGCCAATAAAGAATATCAGGGCATCATGGCGGTAGAAACATTTGATGGGGACTATTATGAACAGTACAATTGGAAAAATGGTGCGGTTGCCCCGGTAGTTAAACCAGTACCTGTCAAGAACTATTATGTGCAAACCTACAACACTGATAAGTTTGATCGGGTACCGGATTATCGTACCTTACTTTTTTGGGAACCCAATATCGTTTTGGACGGTAACGGCTTTGATTATGAATTCCATACTTCAGATATTGCAGGAGAATACGAAATTATCGTTGACGGCTTCACGACCTATGGCAAACCGATATCCTTTTCCAGAAGCCTGACCGTGAAATAGTTTTTTAGGTAAAAAAGCCTATTTTAGAGGGAAACACTGATCAAACATGCTTACCAAAGTATTTGGAAGTGCCGTCTTTGGCGTTGAAGCGACTACGGTAACAGTTGAAGTCAACGTAGATAAGGGTATCGGCTACCACTTGGTTGGACTACCCGACAATGCGATAAAAGAAAGTAACTATCGCATCGCTGCTGCCCTAAAGAATAATGGATATAAAATTCCTGGAAAGAAAATTACCATCAATATGGCACCGGCTGACCTCCGTAAAGAAGGTTCGGCGTATGATTTGACTTTAGCACTAGGAATTTTATCGGCATCCGCTCAAATTCAATCCCTAGAAATTGACAACTATCTTATCATGGGTGAGCTTTCATTGGATGGATCGGTCCAACCCATAAAAGGGGCATTGCCCATTGCCATTAAAGCCCAAGAAGAGGGGTTTAAAGGATTTATACTTCCTAAGGAAAATGCTAAAGAAGCGGCTATTGTAGGGCAATTAGAGGTATATGGTGTAGAAAACATCAAGGAAGTTATTGATTTTTTTGACAAGGGTGCGAAGCTAGAACAGACCATTATTGATACAAGGGAAGAATTCTATAAAAAATTAGATTTTCCTGAATTCGATTTCTCAGATGTTCGAGGACAGGAAAGTATCAAACGATGTATGGAAATTGCGGCTGCGGGAGGGCACAATATCATTTTGATTGGACCACCAGGTGCAGGAAAAACCATGTTGGCCAAACGGTTGCCTTCCATTTTACCGCCAATGACCCTATATGAAGCCTTGGAAACAACTAAAATCCATAGTGTGGTAGGTAAAGTAAAAGATATGGGATTGATGAGTCAAAGACCATTTCGTTCGCCACATCATACCATCTCTGATGTTGCCTTGGTTGGTGGGGGTACCTATCCACAGCCTGGTGAAATCAGTATGGCACATAATGGTGTATTGTTTTTGGATGAATTGCCAGAATTTAAGCGTACCGTTCTTGAGGTCATGCGGCAACCTTTGGAAGATCGTGAGGTCACCATCTCGCGGGCCCGATTTACTGTAACTTATCCCAGCAGTTTTATGTTGGTGGCCAGCATGAATCCCAGTCCTGGGGGATATTTCAATGACCCAGATTCCCCGGTAACGTCTTCACCTGCTGAAATGCAGCGATATCTAGGAAAAATTTCTGGACCTCTATTGGACCGTATTGATATTCATATCGAAGTTACTCCCGTACCTTTTGAAAAATTATCGGAAGATAGAAAAGGGGAGAGCAGTGTTGAGATTCGAAAGCGCGTAACGGCAGCGCGGGAAATTCAGACCAAACGTTTTGAGGCTTTGGAAAAAGTACATTACAACGCTCAAATGAATACCAAGCAGATTCGGGAATATTGTAAGCTTGACAAGGCTTCATTGGAGTTGCTCAAAAATGCAATGGAACGTTTGAACTTGTCGGCCAGGGCGTATGATCGGATTTTAAAAGTTGCACGTACCATTGCTGATTTGGAAAAAGAACAAAATGTCAATGGCAACCATATTTCAGAGGCAATTCAGTACAGAAGCCTGGATAGGGAAGGGTGGTTGGGGTAATTTATACAGTTAAATATTTTTTAACTGTCCTCATTATTCGAAAATTGTAATTTTAGTATATGCAAATGTTACGAGAATACTTTAAAGGCTTTGGAGGGATTTCATCGTCCGATATGGATTTTTTGGTCAATCAATGTACTGAAAAGACACTTGAAAAAGGGGATAAGCTTATTCGATCCCACCAACACGTAGATAGCATTTATTTTATTGCTAGTGGTTTTCTACATTACTTTTCCCATAATGAGTTTGGTGAGCGTATCACACTAAAAATCATTGGTCAAAACAACTGTTGGACCATAATGGACAGTTTTTTTCATCATAAAAAGACTTCAGATGTATGTCAGGCTTTAACTGATGTTCGCTACTGTGAGTTGAAAAGGTCAGATTATTTGAATATAAAGTCCAAGAATAAAGAACTGGCTAATTTTATCCAGACCATTACCGAGTATCTGTTGACATCCAAAGTGTCGGAAGCCAATAAAAAATCGAAAATGTCTGTAGAGGAGCGGTATCTTGACCTCTTACATTATCATCCAGATATGGTACAGCAAGTACCTGTAAATATTATTGCTTCGTATATTGGTACCTCTCGTGAGACCTTACATCGCATTCGACGTAAATTAACCGCTGCATAATTCCTTCCAAATTTTTGTTAATGTGTCATTTGACACAGTTTTTTATTTGGGATGTTTTGAATTTTATCACTAAATAAGTTGATAAACCTTAAAAACACGGTATGATGAAAAACATATTGAAACTTGCTTTTTTCGCCTTTCCTTTTATAATTTTTGCTCAGGGTGTTGATTCAAAAACTTTTGTGAATTCGATTGATTTGAAAGGAAACCCAGAAAATGTATGGAATGCCATCACCGACTTTTCAACTATGAGTCTATGGGATGGGAACATAGTAGATGTGCGATGCAAAGATGGTTTGGCTAAAAATAATCACTGTAAGGTTATTGTGGGTACAGGAAAAATATTTGACGTTCACACTATCGAGCTGATTGAGGGTAAATCGTATACCATACGTTATAAGCTCAGTTCTGGTAATGTGTATATCAAGAGAAGTTTGGCTTCAGAAGTAGCACTTCAATTAACCGAGACAGTTTGGTATGCAGGTATCTCCAAACGCACTTTTGAAAAGTATAAGGGTGAAGATTATGCGAATATTCTTCAAAACAGAATGGTTGATTTCAAAAAATATCTAGAGGAAGATCTTGCGAAGGCCGAGTAGTAACTATGAGGATAAATCGGACCGCCGCCTCTCTATATAAATTGATGATTCTTAATCTTAAACCACCTTTAAATTTGATTTCAGGCCTTGAATGATACCCAAGATATTCTTTACGGTTTGATTGAGATAGTATTTCACAACGACATGCGGAATTCGGATGGTTGTAAACCCATTTTTAAAAGAATGCATGGCTTCTTCAAGATCATTGATGGCCTGCTCATGGGTTATAAGGTGATAATCTGTTTCAATTTCAATATTGAGCTTGACCCTAGAAATCGCAATGTCAATTGATTTTTGGCCATCCCACCATTCGAGCATGGGATTGGCCCCAGCTTTCTTTAGGGCATAGTATAATTGAATAGCTTCTACAGGAGTATCATGTTCTTTCATGATGCTCATAACAAGCTTAAAATGTCTTTCGCAAAGTACGACCCCCAAGGTCTCTTTTGAGAGTTGACTCATTTCGGGGGTTGTACTTTTATTACAATCTGTACATTGCATGTAGGTAGTTAAGTTTAGTCAATAATAAGGTTTGGGACTATAATAACTTTAACATTTTTTGATTCGTATGCGCCCTCGATGAGTGACACCCATATTTTAGACGAAATGCACTTTTTTAGACAAACGGTAATGTGATTGTTGAGAAAGTACTATTTTTTGTGGTGAAAAAAACGGTAAAATTTTAATAGTGAAAAAAATTGGTCCAGGCGTCCTTGTAGCTGCCGCATTCATAGGTCCGGGAACGGTAACTGCTTGTACTTTGGCCGGGGTTTCATTTGGCTATGCATTGCTTTGGGCAATGTTGTTCTCGGTGTTGGCCACCATGATTTTACAAGAAATGGCTGCGCGTTTAGGTATTATTACCCAAATGGGATTGGCGACGGTAATCAGTACGGTTTTGGAAAAAAAATGGGTCAGAGGAATTGTTTTGGGCCTAATTTTGGCAGCTATTCTCATCGGTAATGCAGCTTATGAAGGAGGGAATATCGGCGGAGCGACTTTAGGTATGGAAGCATTATTCGGCAACCAACTTTCGAATTATTATCCCTTTCTGATGGGAATATTGGTTTTCTCCTTGCTGTGGTTTGGTAATTATAAGCTACTGGAAAAAACCTTTATAGCTTTAATTAGTCTAATGAGTATCTCATTTTTGGTTACGGCAGTATTGACCCGACCAGACCTAACAGAGGTATTCAAAGGCCTTTTTGTACCAGCTTTTCCGAAAGAAAGTATATTGAACATTATCGCTTTGATTGGAACGACAATTGTTCCTTATAACCTTTTCCTACATGCCTCGTTGGTCTCTGAAAAATGGAAGTCTCCATCTGATTTGAAATATGCCCGATGGGATACCATACTTTCAATAGGTTTGGGCGGAGTCGTTTCCATGGCCATTGTTATCGCTGCGTCAGCGATTCCCATAGCTGATATTCGAGATGCCTCTGACCTATCTAGGGGCCTTGAACCCTTGTTTGGTGACAAAGCAAGGTACTTTATGGGTATAGGACTTTTTGCAGCGGGAATAACCTCTAGCATCACTGCTCCTTTAGCAGCTGCCTATGTGGCCAATAGTTGTTTCGGTTGGAAGGCTTCCATGAATGACAGTCGTTTTAGGGTGGTATGGTTAATAGTATTGTTGATTGGGGTAAGCAGTTTACAGTTTCAATTCAAACCCATTGAAATCATTAAGTTTGCCCAAATCGCAAATGGTATTCTTCTTCCTTTGATTGCCATACTGCTTGTATGGATTGTAAATAAAATCAGGGTGATGGGGAAATTCAAAAACACAATCTTCCAAAATGTTTTAGGTGTTCTGATTATAGGGGTGTGCTTATTACTGGGACTGAAAAGTATTGGTAAGGTATTCGGATGGTTTTGATATGAAAGCGATTGATATAAATTGTGATGTAGGTGAGGGGGTGGGTAATGAACCACAATTGATGCCTCTTATCAGTTCTTGTAATATTGCCTGTGGTGGCCATGCTGGAGATACAGAAACAATACGCGATACTATTCGATTGGCTATAAAAAACAAGGTACGTATAGGGGCTCATCCGGGGTACCCAGATAAGATTAATTTTGGTCGAGTCAAGATGTATATATCTTCTGAAGACTTAAAAAATGCTATTTCAGGCCAACTTTTAACCTTTTGCAAAATTCTTAATGAAGAAAATGGGCAGTTACACCATATTAAACCCCATGGTGCACTCTACAATGTCATAGCTATAGATCAAAAACTGGCCAATATATTTTTAGATGCTATTGAAGCTTTTCAACACATACCCTTGTACGTACCTTTTAGTTCGGTCATTCAAAGAGAAGCAAAAAAACGAAACTTAACACTGTTTTTAGAAGCATTTGCCGATCGTAACTATCAAAGTGATTTGAGTTTGGTTTCAAGAAAAGAAAAAAATGCCTTGATTGAGAGCCCAAAAGAAGTACTTCTGCATGTAAAACGAATGGTCCAGAAAGATCAAGTTTTGTCCGTGGAAGGTTACCTGAAAGAGATAAAGGCAGACACCTACTGTGTTCATGGTGACACACCGTCTGCATTAAAAATATTGATGTATCTTCATGAGCAATTGTCCAAGTACAATATTCGTATCAAAAAGTGAGTTCGTTCCCCTTAATTTTAAAACCCTTTGGCGAAACTGCGATTTTGTTGGAATGGCCCAAAGAGGTTAACGAAGCCATATTAGAAGATATATTGGGCTTTCAAGAGATTCTTAAGTTAAAGTTGGACGAAACTTGGGTTTATGTACCATCCTATAATTCCCTTACGCTCATTTCCCAGAGAGGTACATTTGATTTTCCTAGGTTAAGGGAGCAGATTCTAGATTGGTTTTCGAATATGAAGCGGAATTTGGTACTTGAAAGATGTTTGTGGAAACTTCCGGTGTGCTACAATGAGGAGTTTGGCCCTGATTTGAAAGAAACGGCTGAGAAGCTAATGGTTTCAATTGATGAATTGATCGGAGGGCATACCGCACAAGAGTACACAGTTTATGGTATAGGCTTTTTACCCGGTTTTATGTATTTGGGGGGGCTACCCCAGAATTTGGAAACGAAACGACGCGAAACACCAAGATTGCACGTTGCAAAAGGATCAGTTGGCCTAGCGGGTAAGCAGACGGGTATTTACCCACAAGACTCTCCAGGGGGGTGGAATATTGTTGGGCGTTGCCCTGTTCCCATGTTTAATTTGAATTTAAAGAATCCCTGTTTTGTGGCAGTTGGTGATAAAATTCAATTTGTGCCAATTGATAGGGCCACCTATGATTTGCGAATTATTGAGGCGGAAGTGGGCATTTACCAACCGGAAAAAATTGTCCTCGATGCTTAAAGTACTTAAATCAGGATTCTATACCACCCTTCAAGATGTGGGACGTTTTGGTTTTAGGCATAAAGGGGTACCAGTTTCGGGCACGATGGATGACTTGGCGCGGTATCGTGTAAATTCCCTTCTAGAAAACAAAACTGATGCGGCAGTACTGGAGATAACGATGACCGGGCCTACAATTATGTTCGAAACGCCAACCTTTATTTGTTTGGGGGGCGCAATGCTTTCTGCCACATTAAACAATGAGCCTATAGATAATTACCACGTTTATAAAGTTGAGAAAGGAGATATTCTTTCCTATGGAAAATTGGAAAAAGGGTTTCGCGCTTATTTAGGTATTAAAAATGGATTTAAATATAAAAATGTTCTGCAAAGTAAATCACAATTTGTACCGTTGACCTCACATGGATGTATTATGGATGGTGAAGGATTGCAATACCTTGAGGCTACCTCATTTGTACCAAAGTTAACCGATTTTAAGGTTGAAAGCTACCTGGAAAAGGGCGAGTTGAACGTGTACTTAGGCCCAGAATTTCTTTTTTTGAATGAGAATCAAAAAATCGCCTTGTTCGAAAAGTCATTTTCTGTTTCAAAGGAAAACAATAGAATGGCATATCAACTGGAAGAGCAAATTGAAAAACACTCCATCAGCATGCTAACCTCTGCCACGCTTCCAGGAACGGTGCAATTGACCCCATCAGGAAAGTTGATTATATTGATGAAAGATGGGCAGACCACCGGGGGGTATCCACGCGTACTACAATTGACCCAAGACGCCCTATCCATTTTGGCACAGAAAAAGGCTGGGGATAGCGTCAGATTTCTTCGAAATTAAATTGATCGATAAATAGCCCCAAGCGGTATCCTAAATAAAGATTGGTATGCCCCATCTTCATTATATTCCATATAATAACAAACGGGTTTGAAGGCATATTTTGACTTTATTCCCTCATCGGGTTGCACCTCAATTTTGAAAATCCTGAAGGATTGTTATAAATTAATGCTCTTGTCAAGGTATCTCTTTGGTAGGATAATAATATGTTTGGTGTTATTTTTTTGATGATCAATAGCAGTGATTGACGACCAAATCCCACGATGGATTGAATATGGTAGAACATACGAAGTTAAGTATCTGTATAACAAAGGGTTGTGTAAGTATAAAATGGTATGAATTTAAACGGATGGGTTTAGCTAAAAAAATGGGGTGATTGAATAGTATATTTTTGATTATGAAAAGGACTGCATTTAAATTAGTAGGAAAATAGAGTGTCTGAATGGAACTGAATAAATACAGTAAAAATGTAACGCAAAATCCTTCTCAGCCCGCTTCACAGGCCATGCTTTATGCAACAGGATTGAAGGAAGAGGATATGAAAAAGGCCCAGATTGCTATTGGTAGCACTGGTTACGACGGCAATCCTTGTAACATGCATTTAAATGGCATCGCACAAGAAATTAAGAAACATGTAATTGACAGTGGTCAGGTAGGGCTCACCTTCAACACCATAGGGGTGTCAGATGGTATTTCAATGGGAACACCCGGAATGAAATATTCACTGGCTTCAAGGGATATCATAGCTGATTCCATGGAGACTGTAGTCAATGGAATGTCTTACGACGCTTTAATTGGAGTTGTCGGGTGTGATAAAAACATGCCAGGTGCGATTATCGCCATGTTACGGTTAAACCGACCATCAATTATGGTCTACGGGGGCAGCGTTGCCTCTGGAAACTATAAAGGAAGAAAACTCAATATTGTTTCAGCCTTTGAAGCGTTGGGGCAAAAAATTGCAGGTGAAATAGGCGAAGCGGAATATAAGGAAATCATTAAAAGGTCGATTCCTGGTGCTGGAGCCTGCGGGGGAATGTATACCGCCAATACGATGGCTTCATCCATAGAATGTATGGGCATGGCCCTACCTTACAATTCCTCAATTCCCGCGGTTAACCCCAATAAGCTATCTGAAGCGGAGCGAACGGCACTGGCCATAAAGAACCTTTTGGAATTGGATTTAAAACCCAAGGATATCGTTACTAAAAAATCGATTGAAAATGCGATTACCTTGGTTAATGCATTGGGGGGATCCACTAATGCAGTATTGCATTATTTGGCCATAGCCTATGCGGCAGATATAGAATTTAGTTTAGAAGACTTTCAAAGGATAAGTGATCGCACACCACTTATTGGAGATTTAAAGCCTTCTGGTAAGTACCTTATGGAAGATGTTCATGGCATAGGAGGTACGCCTAAAATTATGAAATACCTATTGGAGGAAGGATTTTTGCATGGAGACTGTATGACGGTGACCGGTAAGACCTTGGCAGAGAACCTAGAAAAAGTAGAGGCAATGGAGTTTGAGGAGCAAGACTTGTTATACAGTATAGACAAGGCATTAAAGTCTTCTGGAAATCTACAAATATTAAAGGGAAATCTGGCAGAAGATGGCGCAGTTGCGAAAATATCAGGTAAAGAAGGACTGAAATTTGAAGGTAAGGCCGTGGTTTTCGATAGTGAACCAGAGGCAAATGAGGGTATTTCGAATGGCGAAGTAGAAAAAGGTGATGTCGTGGTTATTAGGTACGTCGGTCCTAAAGGTGGTCCGGGTATGCCTGAAATGTTAAAACCAACCTCTATGATCATGGGGGCTGGATTAGGGAAATCGGTAGCTTTAATAACTGACGGACGCTTTTCTGGGGGTACCCACGGTTTTGTTGTTGGCCATGTTACTCCCGAGGCACAAGTAGGGGGCGCAATAGCACTGGTCAAAACAGGAGATATCATAACCATTAGTGCCTTGGACAATTCCATTACCCTGAATATTTCAAAAGAGGAGATGAAAAAAAGGAAGTCTGAATGGCAAGCCCCTCCCTTAAAATTTACAAAAGGAATACTGTATAAATATGCAAGATCGGTCGCATCAGCTTCAGAAGGATGTGTTACCGATAAGTATTAAATGATATTTTCATTTCTGTTTTGACGGAAATCCCATCAATTAAAGTTGAGCAAATGAACACACAGACCATAAAAAAAGAGGCAGATAAAGCAACGAGTCCCATTAGAATAAGTGGAGCAGAAGCCATTATTCATTGTTTGTTGGCCGAAGGTGTAGATTTGATATATGGCTATCCCGGTGGAGCGATTATGCCTGTTTATGATGAACTGTACAAATTTCAAGATAGACTAACCCATATTCTGACGCGACATGAGCAAGGGGCCACCCATGCCGCTCAGGGGTATGCCCGTGTTAGTGGAAGGGTAGGAGTCGCTATGGCTACTTCTGGTCCTGGAGCAACAAATCTAGTAACCGGTCTGGCCGATGCTCAGATCGATTCCACACCTATGGTTTGCATTACAGGTCAAGTACCAAGGCATCTATTGGGTTCTGATGCCTTTCAGGAAACCGATATTGTTGGAATCTCGACCCCAGTAACCAAATGGAACTATCAAATCACAAAGGCTTCGGAAATCCCTGAGATATTGGCAAAAGCTTTTTATATCGCAAAGTCGGGTCGTCCCGGTCCTGTTTTGATTGATATCACAAAAAATGCCCAATTTGACGAATTGGATTTTACGTATACAAAATGTAACGGCGTACGAAGCTATAAACCTGTTCCACAGGCAGACACAAAATCAATCGCCGATGCTGCCGACTTGATCAATTCTGCCAAAAGACCATATATCGTATGGGGGCAAGGGGTGATTCTTGGCAAAGCGGAAGAAGAACTCAAGGCTTTTATTGAAAAATCAGGAATTCCGGCGGCATGGACCATCATGGGGGAATCTGCCATTCCGACAGATCACCCCCTCAATGTAGGTATGGTTGGAATGCACGGTAACTACGGACCGAATGTATTGACCAATGAATGTGATGTCATGTTGGCCATTGGCATGCGCTTTGACGATAGGGTAACCGGCCGATTAGATGAATATGCCAAACAGGCCAAGGTCATTCATTTTGAGATTGATCCTGCGGAAATAGGTAAAAATGTAAAACCCGATGTTGCCTTATTAGGTAATTGCAAGGAAACATTAGCCTTGTTGCTTCCCTTGGTCAATGAGAATAGTCATCCTGAATGGAAAGCTGAATTCGATAAAAAGTATGAGGAAGAGTTTGCTACGGTCATTAAAAATGATCTACATCCTACCAAACCTGGTCTTACCATGGGTGAGGTCGTTGAGCAAATTAATAAAGCTTCAGGAAATGATGCAGTCATTGTGACCGATGTAGGGCAACACCAAATGATTGCCTGTCGCTATGCTAAATTCAAGAATTCAAAAAGTAACATCACTTCAGGAGGATTGGGGACCATGGGCTTTGCATTACCGGCAGCTATAGGGGCCAAACAAGGTGCTCCAGAGCGCGAGGTAGTGGCCATAATTGGTGACGGAGGATATCAGATGACCATCCAAGAATTAGGGGTTATTTTTCAGCATCAGTTGGCTGTAAAAATTGTGGTACTCAACAATGACCATTTGGGTATGGTACGGCAATGGCAAGAACTGTTTTTTGAAAGCCGGTATGCGTCCACGGTGATGACGAATCCTGATTTTGTGAAGATAGCTGAGGGCTACCATATTACATCGAATCGGGTTTCAGAACGTAAAGATTTGGAAGGGGCCGTGAAGGAAATGATTGATTATAAGGGGCCTTACTTTTTAGAGGTTGTGGTAGAAAAAGAAGATAATGTTTTTCCAATGATTCCTTCAGGGGCATCGGTTTCTGAAATACGGTTACAGTAGTATGCTGCATGGACAGATTTTAAAAGTGCCCCAAACGTATACCAAGCTGGCACAAAAATCAGAAGATATTGGGTTTGACATGCCTTCCGATATTCAAATGGGATCCTTGTTGAAAACCTTGGTAGCTTCAAAACCAAAAGGACGATTTTTGGAGTTGGGTACCGGTATGGGGCTATCATTATCATGGATGGTAGATGGTCTGGATGATGATTCCACGGTTATCAGCCTAGACAATGACCCGAAGTTGGTAAAATTGGTAAAACCTTATTTTGAAAAAGACGCTAGAGTTGAAATACGCTGTGAAGACGGCGGCAATTGGTTAAATAATTATGAAGGAGAATCTTTTGATTTGATATTCGCAGATGCTTGGCCAGGAAAATACAGTCATTTGGATGAAGTATTGAAATTGATTCCAAATGGAGGTTTCTATATCATTGATGACATGAATCCACAACCCAATTGGCCGGATGGGCATGAAGCAAAGGCCGAGGCACTAGTAAAAGATTTAGAGGAACGAAATGACTTGATATTGACCCAGATAAATTGGTCAACAGGAGTAATCATAGCAATAAAAAAATAACGAATTAAAAAGTAGATACCCTTTCCATTGAAAAAGGGAAGAATAAGGACTTATGGAAAAACAGTGGTTTACCATTTCGGTGTATGCTGAAAACAATGTTGGTCTATTGAATCGCATTTCAGGTATTTTTCTGAAACGTCATATCAATATAGAGAGTTTAAATGTTTCCAAATCAGAAATAGAGAACGTTTCCAAATTTACTATTGTAGTCTTTACAACAGAGGATTGGACATGTAAAATTGCCCAGCAGATTGAAAAGCAAGTTGAGGTCATAAAAGCCTTTTACCACAGAGATGATGAAACCATCTATCAAGAGTCGGCCCTCTTCAAAGTGAAATCAGGACTTTTATTTGATGAACCACAAATTCAAAATGCCATTAAAGAGAGTCACGCCAAAATTGTAACGGTCAATAGAGAGTATTTTGTTTTGGCGAAAACGGGCCGACGACACGAAATAGATGAAATGTACGACCGTTTAGAACCGTTTGGTATTATGCAGTTCGTTCGTTCGGGCAGAATTACGGTTACAAAATCCACAATGCCTATTTCGGAGATGCTCGAAGAATTCAACATAAATAACTAATTCAAAATAAAGACAAAAGAAATGACAAATTACTTCAATACACTATCACTGCGTGACCAACTTTTGCAATTGGGCAAGTGTCGATTTATGGAGCCACATGAGTTTTCTGATGGTGTAACCGCTTTGAAGGGAAAGAAAGTAGTAATTGTAGGCTGTGGTGCCCAAGGTTTGAACCAAGGGTTGAATATGCGGGATTCTGGTTTGGATATAGCATATACTTTACGAGATGCTGCGATACAAGAAAAACGTCAATCCTATAAAAATGCAACAGAAAATAATTTTACTGTTGGAACCTACCAAGAATTGATTCCGATGGCTGAATTGGTCATTAATTTAACACCCGATAAACAGCATACCAATGTTGTCGGGGCCGTGATGCCATTAATGAAAGAGGGCGCTACTTTATCGTATTCGCATGGTTTCAATATTGTTGAAGAGGGAATGGAGATACGCAAAGACCTGACGGTCATTATGGTCGCCCCAAAAAGTCCAGGCTCTGAAGTTCGTGAAGAATACAAAAGGGGCTTTGGAGTACCTACCCTAATTGCGGTCCATCCTGAAAACGACCCTGATGGTAAAGGGCTTGCTCAGGCTAAGGCATACGCTGCAGCAACGGGCGGTCATAAAGCAGGGGTGTTGGAATCTTCCTTTGTAGCCGAAGTAAAATCCGATTTAATGGGTGAGCAAACAATTTTATGCGGGCTTTTACAAACAGGTTCGATACTTTGCTTCGATAAAATGTTGGAAAAGGGTATTGATGCGGGTTATGCCTCCAAATTGATACAATTTGGTTGGGAAACCATTACCGAAGGAATGAAGTACGGAGGTATCACCAATATGATGGATCGGTTGAGCAATCCTGCTAAGATTAAAGCATTTGAACTATCAGAAGAATTGAAGGAAATTATGCGACCGTTGTTCCAAAAGCATATGGATGACATCATGACGGGCCATTTTTCAAAGACCATGATGGAAGATTGGGCCAATGATGATAAAAACCTTTTGACTTGGCGTGCCGCCACGGGCGAAACAGCTTTTGAGAAGACTCCTGCGGGCGATGTTGAAATATCGGAACAAGAATTCTACGATAATGGTGTTTTGATGGTAGCCATGGTTCGTGCCGGAGTGGAGCTGGCTTTCGAATCAATGACAGAATCAGGTATCATTGCAGAATCAGCCTACTATGAGTCATTGCATGAAACACCGCTCATTGCAAATACCATTGCCAGAAAAAAACTATTTGAAATGAATCGGGTCATTTCAGATACCGCGGAATATGGTTGTTATCTATTTGACCACGCTTGTAAGCCACTATTGAGTGACTTTATGAAAGGAATCGATGTTGATGTCATAGGGCGTCATTACGCAGAAGCCCAAAATGATGGCGTGGACAATGCTAAACTCATCGCAGTCAACAAAGCATTACGGGAGCATCCTGTTGAAATAGTTGGAACACGATTACGTGAATCCATGACGGCCATGAAGCCCATTATATAGCAAGTATCCCTCTTTAATACATAGTACAGGTTAGCGTAAAAAGGCCAACAAGCAGTAAATAAGCTGTTAGTTGGCTTTTACTTTTTAAAATGTTTAATTATTTTTACAATTAGTTAAACAAAATAAGTACATTAGTAGAAAACACTTGGAAATGAAAAATTTAGCCCCGATACCAGAAGCTTTTGAGATTAAGGAACCCATACACCAAAGAAGTTATTTGGTCGATGGAGAATTGAAAGAATGGAATGGGTCTACTTCAGAGGTGGTCTCTACCATTTCCTCTACTACAGAATACAAACAGACGGTTTTAGGAAGTATTCCTACAAATGGAGAAGCAGAGGCAATGGAAGCGTTAGATGCAGCCACCAATGCTTGGGATCAAGGTAAAGGTTTATGGCCCACCATGAAGGTCAATGACCGGATTGAATGTATTGAAACCTTCGTTGCAAAGATGGAAGCCAAACGTGAGGAGGTCGTTAAGTTGTTGATGTGGGAAATTGGAAAATCAAAACCTGATTCCTACAAAGAGTTTGATAGAACTGTCGATTACATCTATGATACCATTGAAGAGTATAAACAATTAGATCGCGCATCAGCGAAGTTTCATAAACATGGTGGGGTCTATGCACATATTCGTCGGGGACCTCTCGGAATTGTTCTCTGTTTAGGCCCCTACAATTATCCTCTCAATGAAACGTTCACGCTTTTGATTCCCGCATTGATTATGGGAAATACGACCATTTTTAAGCCTGCTAAGCATGGGGTGCTATTGATAACACCGTTGTTAGAAGCTTTTCAAACAAGCTTTCCCAAGGGGGTCGTAAATATTTTGTTCGGGCGTGGTCGTGCCATCGCAGGGCCAATCATGAAAACCGGCAAAATTGATGTTCTCGCATTGATTGGCCATAGTTCTTCAGCGAATGCACTTGTCAATCAACACCCCAAAAGTAACCGTTTGCGTCAGGTATTGGGATTGGAAGCAAAGAATCCTGCTATTATTTTACCTGATGCTGATTTAGATTTAACCGTTAAGGAGTGCATATCCGGAACCCTATCTTATGATGGTCAACGGTGCACGGCCTTGAAAGTGGTTTATGTACACGATGATATTAGGGATGCATTTCTTGAAAAGTTTGCAAAGGCGGTCGATGCCTTAAAATTTGGGAACCCATGGGATGAAGGAGTGCAGCTAACGCCGCTTCCAGAACCTGGAAAACCAGACTATATTCAGGAATTATTGGATGATGCTAAAGAGAAAGGGGCTCAAGTAATCAATGAAAAGGGTGGCGAACGCACTCCCAATTTTATTTGGCCATCAGTTTTGTATCCTATAACAAAAGACATGAAGGTTTATGAGGAGGAACAATTTGGTCCTATAATTCCTGTGATTTCTTTTTCTGATATTCAAAGACCTCTGGACGATATGGCCGAAAGCAACTATGGTCAACAAGTTAGCCTTTTTGGTAAAGATGTTTATACCCTTTCCCCATTGATTGATACCTTGGCCAACTTGGTATGTCGTGTGAATTTAAACAGTTCATGCCAAAGAGGGCCTGATGTGTATCCGTTTACTGGGAGAAAAGATTCCGCCCAATCAACCTTAAGCGTTCATGATGCCCTTCGTTCTTTCAGTATTCGCACGTTTGTGGCTTTTAAGGATAATGAGTTGAACAATGCTACCGTAGAACAATTGTTAGAGGCAAAAGCAGGTAACTTTTTAAGCACGGATTATATTCTTTAATTATGTCATAGACAACGTTATAAAGCCCAAAAATTGATATAGTCATATGTACGGATGAAACACATTGACTATCATCAAAAAATAACTTAGAGCTTTATTAAATTGTTCATATTACTTGGAATGACATCTTGTTCACAAGATACCTCAAGTGAAAATGATAGCCTACCGGTAAAAGAAAGCCGTTGGCTTTTTGATTGTGGATTTGGTTTGAATTTCGTCGGGGTACAAACATAAGTTGATCTCCTGATTTAAATTATTTCAGTAGTAATCCTTATTTGTTTTAACTTCGAATGTACTTATCAGATTTGCAATGAACCTAATTAAGATTACTGTGCCACTTCTTTTTATGTTGATACTGACTTCCTGCGCCGAACTGCAACAAGTGGTCAATCAATTGCCTTCGGGTCAGGTGTCTTCTGCAGAAATTGCAGCAGGACTCAAACAAGCATTGGAATTTGGTGTCAATGAAGGGGTTGACCTATTGCATGCGGAGAATGGCTATTTTAAAGATGAGGCAGTAAAAATTCTGCTGCCAGAAGAATTAAAGAAAGTGGATGCAAGCCTTCGTAAGATTGGACTTTCAAGTCTTGCTGATGAGGGATTGAAAATTTTAAACCGCGCTGCTGAGGATGCTGTGGTGGAAGCCAAACCCATATTCATTAAGGCTATTAAAGAATTCACTTTTGATGATGCCAATCGTATTCTAACAGCTCAAAACAACTTGGAGGCTACCCAGTACCTTCAAGGTAAAACAGCTTTGGCGCTACAGGCCTCCTTTGCTCCAAAAATTGATGCTTCATTGTCAAGAGTAGGGGCAGACCGAATTTGGGCTGAAATTATAGGTAAGTATAATTCAATTCCTTTGGTAAAACCGGTGAATCCTAATTTAACAAATTATGTAACCGAACAGGCCATTTCCGGACTTTTTGTAAAAGTCGGTGATAAGGAAAAGGAAATTCGAAATTCTGTAGGTGCTCGAACTACAGCCTTGTTACAAAAGGTGTTTGCGCTACAATAATATTCTTTAAATATTGGCTGCCAACCAATCCCCAACCTCAGAAGTCTTGTAGGCTTTACCACCATCTGCCAAATCTTCGGTCACCATACCTTCGGCAAGCGATTGGTTTACCACATCCCGAATGGCCCGTGCTTCGTCGGTAAGATTAAAGTCTTCAAATAGCATGGCCGCCGAAAGTATGGTCGCTAGTGGATTGGCAATATCCTTGCCAGCAGCTTGTGGATAAGAACCATGAATAGGCTCATAGAGCCCTACTTTTTCTCCAAGAGAAGACGAAGGCATCAATCCCATAGAACCTGAAATTACAGAAGCTTCGTCGGTCAAGATATCTCCAAAAAGATTGGCGGTGATGATGACATCATAGCCTTTGGGCCATTGAATCAATCGCATGGCTACTGCGTCAACAAATTCATAGGTCACCTCTACTTCAGGATAGTCTTTTTCCATACGTTGCACCGTTTCACGCCATAGTCGCGAAGCCTCAAGCACATTGGCCTTATCTACACAGCATAATTTTTTACCTCGCTTCATGGCCATTTCAAATCCTTTCTCTGCAATACGTTCGATTTCGAAACGGTGATAAGTCATAGTATCAAAAGCGGTATTACCATCATTTTCGCGACCACGTTCACCAAAGTAAACCCCACCGGTCAATTCACGAACAATGACCAAATCTGTTCCTTCGATACGGTCTCGCTTTAGCGGGGATTTATCAATTAATGAGGGAAAAGTAAAGGTTGGGCGAACGTTGGCAAAAAGCCCCAAGGCTTTTCGCATCTTTAATAAACCTTGTTCGGGACGCACTTTGGCACTCGGGTCATTATCAAATCTTGGGTGACCAATCGCACCAAACAACACGGCATCAGCACTGGCACAAATTTCGTGGGTTTCATCAGGATAAGGTTCTCCTACGGCATCGATAGCCGCTGCCCCGGTTAGTGCAGGTTTCCAATTGATTTCGTGATTAAATTTTTTCGCTACTGCATTGGATACTTTTACAGCTTGATCGATAACTTCAGGTCCAATGCCGTCACCGGCTAAAAGGGCAATTGTAAGGTTCATTTAGTTAATTCTAGTTTTAAGCGACAAGTTTTGAGTTATAAGTTGAATAAACCACTTTTTGGCCTATAACTTCCTATTCATAGCTTATTATATCAAATTCAACATTTTTTCAGTGGCCTTAATGGCCGATACGGTTTGGTCAGAATCCAATCCAGTAGTTACAAAATCATTTTTTGTGGTTTTCCAGGTAATCATGGTTTCACAAAGTGAATCGGAACTACTTCCGGGAGGAATACGCACGGTGTAATCTACCAATTTTGGCAATTTTTTTTCCAGTCGATTGTACACTTTGCTCAAGGCATTCATAAAGGGATCGAACTGACGATGTCCTTGAGAATTTTCCTCGAAGGCCTTTCCGTCAATTTCAATGGATAGGGTAGTCGAAGGTTGCAAGCCCTTTGCATGCGTAAGTACATAAGACTTTATAAATACCTTTTGATGAAAGGCACTACTATCTAAAACGTCAGAAATAATGTACGGTAAATCTTCTTTGGTAACCTTTTCTTTTTTATCTCCCAACTCAATGATTCGTACCGTAACTTTTTTGAGCTCTTCATCGTTAAGTGTTAATCCTAATTCTTGTAGGTTCTTTTGAATGTTGGCCTTACCAGACATTTTTCCCAGGGCATATTTGCGTTTTCTTCCAAAACGTTCCGGCATCAATTCACTAAAGTAAAGATTGTTTTTATTATCTCCATCTGCATGAATACCAGCAGTTTGTGTAAAAACATTATCTCCTACAATTGGTTTATTTGCCGGGATGCCAAAACCGGTAAATGTTGATACCAGTTTACTCACCTTATACAGCGCTGATTCCACCACTTTTGTTTCCACTTCAGGTAAAAAATCATTGATGACGGCTATGGTACTGGCCAATGGCGCATTGCCTGCTCTTTCGCCCATGCCATTAACGGTTAGGTGTAGTCCTTTGCAGCCTGCTTTTACAGCCTCCATAACGTTAGCAACCCCTAAGTCGTAGTCATTGTGACCGTGAAAATCAAAATGGATGTCAGGATATCGTTGGACAATTTTATCAAGATATTCAAAGGTTTCAGAATGGGTAAGTACCCTGAGTGTATCGGGAAGTAAAATGCGCTTCACGGGCTGTTGGGCCAGAAAATCCAAAAATTGAAAAACATAGTCTTGGGAATTTCGCATGCCGTTGCTCCAATCTTCTAAGTATACATTGGTTTCAATGTCTGCTTCTTGTGCTAAATGAAAGACCTCGGCAATTCCCGCAAAATGTTGTTCAGGAGTCTTTTTCAGTTGATGGGTCAAATGGTTCAGCGATCCCTTGGTCAGCAGGTTTTGAACTTTGGCTCCGGCTTTTTTCATCCATTCAATGGAAGCGCCACCATCAACAAAAGTCAATACTTCTACTTGATCAATTCTATCTTCATTTTCTGCCCAATCTGTAATGTTTTTAACCGCTTGAAACTCCCCTTCAGAGACCCGTGCCGATGCCACTTCGATTCTATCGACCTTCAATTCATCCAATAAAAGTTTTGCCAGTGTTAGTTTTTCAGAAGCGGAAAAGGACACCCCTGAAGTCTGTTCCCCATCACGCAGGGTCGTATCCATGATTTCAATGGTTCTCGGCATTTTGAAGGTTTAAAAAGGACGTTCTCCTGCAAATGCTTTGATATTATCTTTTAGGTTCAATAAATAATCGATATCATCGAAACCATTGAGCATATTGCCTTTTTTGTATTCGTTGATACCGAAGGTTTCCATTTCACCTGTCGATACAATGGTAAAGGTTTGTTCGGGTAGGTTTACTTTAAATTCAGTTTCGGCGTTTGCCTCTATTGCCTTGAAAATCGTATCAAGGAATTCGGGACCTACTTGTACAGGAAGTACCCCGATATTCAAACAGTTATTCCTAAAAATATCTGCAAAAAAGCTTGAAACCACACATCGAAATCCATAGTCATATACTGCCCATGCCGCATGTTCTCTAGACGAACCAGAACCAAAGTTTTTTCCTCCTACCAAGACTTTGCCCCTGTAAATCGGATTGTTCAACACAAAATGTTCTTTTGGTGTATTATCAGCATTGTAGCGCCAATCCCTAAAAAGGTTATCACCAAATCCTTTTCTTTCCGTAGCTTTTAAAAATCGGGCTGGTATTATTTGATCGGTATCTATATTTTCAATAGGTAATGGTACCGCTGTGGAGGTTAATATATTGAATTTATCGTATGCCATGTGAATAGGTAAAAGTTAACGGTTAAAAGTCGTTGGTTATTAGGCTTCCTGCAATTGCATTAATTCACGCGGATCGGTTACTTTTCCGGTTACCGCTGCCGCTGCGGCCACTAGGGGGCTCGCCAATAAGGTTCGTGCACCTGGGCCTTGTCTCCCTTCAAAGTTTCGATTTGAAGTACTGACCGCATATTTGCCTTCAGGCACTTTGTCATCGTTCATAGCTAGACAGGCAGAACATCCTGGTTCACGCAGATTAAAACCTGCATCATGCAAAACATCTAAAATGCCTTCGGTTTTTATGGCTTCTTCCACCTTGTGGGAACCTGGGACTAGCCAAGCGGTTACGTTATCTGCCTTTTTTCTTCCTTTAACAATAGAGGCAAAGGCCCTAAAGTCTTCAATACGACCATTCGTACAACTTCCCAAAAACACAAAATCAATGGGCTTGCCCAACATTTCGTCTCCCTCATTAAAGTCCATATAAGCCAATGACTTCTTATAGGTTTTGGCGCTGGAACCTTCTCCAGCCCCAGGAATACTATTTGAAATGCCGAAGCCCATACCCGGATTGGTTCCATAGGTAATCATTGGTTCAATATCAGCAGCCTCAAAGGTCAATTCTTTATCAAATTGGGCATTCTCCTCAGAGTACAAGGTCTCCCAGTAGGCCATGGCCTTGTTCCAAGCTTCTCCCTTGGGGGTAAATTCACGTCCTTTAATATAATCGAATGTGGTCTGGTCGGGTGCAATCATACCGCCGCGGGCGCCCATTTCAATACTGAGATTACATACGGTCATACGACCTTCCATACTCATGTTCTTAAACACTTCACCCGCATATTCCACAAAATAACCAGTAGCCCCTGAAGTGGTCAATTTTGAAATAATGTACAGTGCAACATCTTTAGGGGTTACTCCGAAACTGAGTTCACCATTGATATTGATACGCATGCTCCTTGGCTTTGGTTGCATAATACATTGTGAAGACAATACCATCTCCACTTCTGACGTTCCTATCCCAAAAGCGATGGCACCAAAGGCCCCATGGGTAGAGGTGTGCGAATCTCCGCAAACAATGGTGGCACCAGGTAGGGTAATTCCGTTTTCTGGACCAATGACATGCACAATACCATTTTTTTCATGTCCTAACCCCCAGTACGAAATACCATGCTCGTTTGCATTTTTCTCCAAGGCTGCCAATTGGTTTGCCGAAAGGGGATCTTTCACCGGTAAATGCTGATTTAGTGTAGGGGTATTGTGATCTGCCGTAGCAAACGTTCGTTCTGGGTACAAAACGGGAATAGCCCTGTTTTTCAATCCTAAAAATGCCACAGGACTGGTGACCTCATGTACTAAATGGCGATCAATAAAGAGTACGTCTGGACCGTTTTCAATCTTCTTGACCACATGGGCGTCCCATACTTTATCAAACAGTGTATTGCTCATTTCTCATCGCTTTCCGAATCAACCTTCAAATATAGGAGTTATTAGCCTTTTATCCGGTTTTAGGGTAGAAAAGAAATACGATGTTCAAATGCTATACGTGAATCATAAAGTAATGAAAAACAGTTACATAGGTGTATGCGGTGGGTTGGGTTATTAAAGAGTCAAATTTATTGCTGGTTAAGCTTTATTCATTAATCAACTTATATACCCCCAAATCGCTTTGTGTTTTACCAATTGCACATAGGCTTTTCGGACAACTAGGTTTTCATGACTTTCAAGCTTTGGATCGTTTTTTAGTAGTTGAAGGGCATAGTAACGTGCCGTCTTTAAAATGGGATTGTCTTTTACGATATCAGCTATTTTAAGATTTAAGAGTCCACTTTGTTGCGTTCCCATTAAGTCTCCAGGGCCGCGAAGTTTTAAATCTACTTCCGCAATTTCAAAACCATCATTGGTAGCACACATGGTTTCCAATCGGGTTTTAGCTTCTGATGATAGTTTGTGAGAGGTCATCAATATGCAATAGCTCTGTTCTGCTCCGCGGCCCACTCGACCGCGTAACTGATGTAATTGCGATAGCCCAAAACGTTCGGCACTTTCAATGATCATGACCGATGCATTAGGAACATTTACCCCAACCTCGATAACCGTTGTCGCTACCATTATTTGGGTTTCACCCCTGACAAAACGTTCCATTTCATAATCCTTATCCTGTGGTTTCATCTGCCCATGAACTATTGAGATTTGATAGTCTGGTGAGGGAAATTCCCGTGCGATACTCTCATAACCATCCATTAGATCTTTATAGTCCAAGGCTTCACTTTCTTGAATCAAAGGGTAAACGATATAAACCTGTCTCCCTTTTTTGATTTCATCCTGTATAAAACGAAAGACTTTTAAGCGAATGGCATCATAACGATGTACCGTCTTCACTGGTTTTCGACCAGGTGGAAGTTCATCTATTACAGAAATATCAAGGTCTCCATAAAGACTCATCGCCAGGGTTCTTGGAATCGGTGTTGCCGTCATGACCAAAACATGGGGAGGGAGAGCCCCTCCTTCGTTACCTTGCGGGCTTCCTTTATGCCATAATTTAGATCGTTGCGCTACGCCAAATCGATGTTGTTCGTCAATTATGGCCAAACCCAGGTTTTTGAATTGTACCTTGTCTTCTAGAACTGCATGTGTTCCAACCAGGATATTCAAATTTCCATTTTCGAGTTGATTGTGCAGAAATGTTCGCTCTGCGCGTTTGGTGGAACCCGTGAGTAAGGCGATTTTAATATCCATATCTTTGAGCAAATCTTTAAGCCCATGATAATGTTGCTGGGCCAAAATTTCGGTAGGGGCCATTAAGCAGGCCTGAAAACCATTATCAATGGCCAAAAGCATGCACATCATGGCGACAATGGTTTTCCCCGAACCCACATCGCCTTGTAGCAGTCGATTCATCTGGGCAGAACTACCCATATCATTTCGAATTTCTTTGATGACCCGCTTTTGGGCTTGGGTCAATTCGAAAGGTAAATGGTCATTGAAAAAGGAGTTGAATTGTTCGCCGACCTCAGTAAACGGCAACCCTTTTATTCTTTTCTTACGAGCCGCTTTTTTAGATAGCAGCTGTAGTTGAACAAAGAATAATTCCTCAAATTTCAGCCGAAACTGTGCCTTGGCCAGGAGCTCTTGACTTTTAGGAAAATGAATATTCAGCAGGCTATCTGCTTTAGAAATCAACTTTAATTCATCGATTAATGAAGTGGACAAGGTTTCTTCAAAATTGGCCTTTGTTTCTAAAAATAGCTGTTGTATCATTTTACTGATAGCCTTATTGGTCAAGCCCCGAGCACTTAGTTTTTCTGTGGAGGGATAAATGGGCTGCATACTGATTTTGACCCCAGCCTGGTGATCTTTTAATAGTTCCATTTCAGGATGTGGCATTGAAAAACTACTGCCGTAGCGATTTATTCGTCCAAAAATCACATAGGGTTCATTGATTTTAAGGTTTTCTCGAATCCATTTATGGCCTCTGAACCAAACAAGCTTCATCTCACCTGTACCATCTGCGAAGGAGGCTTCCAAACGCTTTCCTCTTTTTTGTTCTATGGTTTTGAGGTGCACCACTTTACCGACCACTTGAACATCGGCGCCACTGTCTTTCAATTCACTGACCTTATAGTATTGCGTCTTATCTAAATACCGGTTGGGATAAAGCTGTAAAAGGTCATTAAAGGTTTCTAGGCCCAATTCCGACTTTAAGGTTTCGGCACGATTAGGGCCTACGCCTTTGAGATAGACAAGGGGCGTATTTAGGATATCGGATGGCATCAAACGAAAATAATTAAAAAGCCCACTATTCCCCAAAGGGTAAATTTTGAAATCCGTTTAAGCGTAGCTATTTAAAGAAGTACATTTGAATTGATTTTTGATCCTATCATAGTATGAAGAATTGGTTTTGGGTGTTATGTATGACTTCTATCTGTAGTTTTTCTCAACGACAGGAAAGTGTGGATTTTACCAAAATCAATGCTGAAATTTTTCCAGTCTTTCAAGAAAAGGAAATAAGGGTCAGCGGAACCTACTTTTTTCGTGTTGTTAAGAAGACGGACTCCATTTTTCTTGATGCCATGAATATGGACTTTACTCATGTGGAATTAAACGGCAGACGTATAAAGTATTATAATTCGGGTGAGAAAATAGGATTTAAGGCACCTAAGAATCTAGGAAATTACAAGCTATTCTTACGTTACACATGCCAACCTGTTCAGACGGTTTACTTCATGGGGCGCGGTCCATTTTCAGACTCAGGTCAAATTTGGACCCAAGGCCAAGGGAAATATACCAGTCATTGGTTGCCATCTCTGGATGATATGACTGATAAAATAGAGTTTGATTTAACTATCCGGACTGATGAGGAATATGAGGTCATTGCCAATGGTAGACTAACCGATAAAATAGCAAAAGGAGGAGTAACGGTTAGAAAGTTCGATATGAAACAACCAATCAGCAGCTATCTTACCGCGTTTGTGATGGGTACTTTTGATAAAAAAGTCCTTCAATCCGAATCGGGAATTCCTATTGAACTTTATTATGAGCCAAAGGATTCTTTACAATTTGAACCCACTTATCGCTATAGCAAAGAAATTTTTGATTTTTTGGAAGAAGAAATCGGGGTGTCCTATCCATGGCAGAACTATAAACAAGTGCCCGTTCAAGACTTTCTCTATGCTGGAATGGAAAATACTACCTGTACCATTTTTTCCAATCAATATGTCATTGATTCCACGGCCTTTGTGGACAAAAACTATGTCAATGTCAATGCCCATGAACTCGCACATCAATGGTTTGGTAATTTAGTGACGGAAGAAAGCGGGAATCACCATTGGCTACATGAAGGTTTCGCGACCTATTATGCCTACTTGGCCGAAAAAAAGTTGTTCGGGGAAGATCATTTTTATTGGAAAATGTACCAAACAGCAAAAACACTGTATAACCTTTCCGAGAACGAAGGGGGTGAGGCGCTGACCAACCCCAACGCGAATAGTTTGACCTTTTATGAAAAAGGAGCTTGGGCTTTATTGGCACTTAGGGAACATGTAGGGGATACGTCTTTTAGAGCGGGAATTGAAAGGTATCTGAATACATATGCTTTTAAAAATGCAACTATTGCCAATTTTCTTAAAGAGATGGAAAAGGCTTCCGGCAAAGATTTGCAATTCTTCAGGCAAGGTTGGTTAGAGAACGAAGTGTTTCCATGGGCGGAGGTTAAGACTATCTTAACCAACAAGAGCCGATCTCTACATCGTTTCTTTAAGCTACAGGAAGAAATGAAGGATTCCAGTTTTTTGGATGAAGAAAGGCTACTGGGCTTTTGGAGTGATGAAGTTCCCTCTCCGTTTAAAAGAGAATTCTTGTTTACATACGGTTCTCAAATATCAGATTCAGCATTGGTCAAGCTCGTCGAAAATGAAACACTGCACGTCCGTCAAACTATGGCAATGGTCACTCAAAAAGTAACACAAGTGCTTCGACCTACTTTTGAATCATTTTTGCGGGATAAAAGTTATGTTACCCAAGAAACAGCATTATTAAAGCTGTGGCAGGCTTTTCCTGAAAAGCAGCACTACTATTTAGATGTTTTGGATGGGGTAGTGGGCCTACCCAATAAAAATGTCCGCATCTTATGGCTGACATTGGCTTTGATTACCGAAAATTATCGCTTGGAAGAGAAGAAGTCTTTCTATAGCGAACTAAATGGTTACACCGCTTCTTGGCATAATTTTGAAGTACGGAGATTGGCTTTTTCCTATTTAAATCAAATTCAGGCCTTAAATCAACAAAGTTTGGAAAACTTGATTGAAGCCTCTGACCATCATGTTTGGCAATTCAAAAAATCCTCAAGAAATTTAATGCAAGGAATATATAGCACTAAGGAGGGTAAACAATTATTTAATGATTTAAAGCCCCAACTTTCTGATGAATTGCTAAAGGTCTGGGAATTGGTTTTGAACCCAAAATAGAAAGGTTTATTGCTTAGCAACGATATTAAAAACAGTCTGAATGGTAGGTCTAGCCCTCAGGTTAAACTCAGGATGAAATAAATTAAATACCTCATTTTAAGCATATTGGGTTCAATTATTTCTCGATTGCAATCGAAATGACAAATGGTCAATAAATATTGAGTATGCTTTCCTATTTTTAATTAACGATTTTAACTAATAACTATTTGATGAGGGCATTGGTCATATCTGGGGGAGGAAGTAAGGGTGCATTTGCAGGCGGAGTAGCGCACTACCTGATGAAAGAGGCCGAAAGAGAATATGACATTTTGGTAGGGACCTCTACCGGAAGCCTACTGATATCACACTTGGGACTTGGTAAGATTGATAAAATCAGGGAAATATATTCTTCTGTCAATCAAGAAAGTATTTTCAATAATTGTCCTTTTACTATCAAGAAAAAATATGGTTCTGATATCATTTCGATGAACCATTGGAACATCTTAAAAAACTTTCTTAAGGGGAAAAAGACCTTTGGGGATAGTGAAAATTTAAGAGGCCTCATTCGAAACAGTATTACCCAACAAGAATTTAAAACCTTAAAAAATGGGCCCAAGGATATTGTGGTAACTGTCTCGAACCTTTCCCTCAATCGTATTGAATACAAATCTATTAATGATTTTGATTATGACGAATTCTGTGACTGGATTTGGATTTCAGCCAATTACACCCCTTTCATGAGTTTGGTTCGAAAGAACGGTTGTGAGTATGCCGATGGTGGCTTGGGGAGTTTAGTTCCCATAGAAGAGGCAATTCAACGAGGTGCCACCGAAGTCGATGTAGTGGTTTTGCGAACGGAGGTCAGTTATTATAATCGAATGCCTTCACGTAATCCCTTTGAACTGTTGACCAATATGATGTCATTTGTTTTGGATCGTATTGAAAACCAAAACATAAGGGTAGGTAAATTTGTTGCCAATCAAAATGATGCCATTATCAATCTGTATTATACCCCAACCGTTTTAACCACCAATTCCCTAATCTTTAATAAAGAAAAAATGACATTATGGTGGAAAAAGGGGTATCTCTATGCCAAAAATAAAAATGTGGAAAGCATGCCCATCGAACCTGACTTGCAGGAGTAAGGCTAAAACTCAACCTTAAGTGTCAAGCATTAAGTTTAGGAGCAAAGGTTGTTTTTCAATATCAATCTCATTGGGTTATTCAGCATAAAAATATTAACCCTTCGGGTGATAGGGGCTTCTACCATAACTCTCCGACCTCTTTTTTGATAAAAGATAGCGCGGTATTGGAAGGAGACTGTTTCTCCATACTTTGATTTAAAATGTCTTCCCGAAGTTTATTGGCAGAATCGGATTGGCTCATTCCAGCTGAACGAATAATCTGTATTGTGGCATTTTTTGTAGCTTTGATAATATTCCAGCATTCATCGCTCATATAGATTTGCTGGGACAAATTATGTTCGAACTCATTTTCGATTTGTTTGATCAACAGGTTCTCATAGTTCGATTTGTCTTGACCTTTGGGGGCCACTCTTACGACCAAACTGTTGATGGCGATACGTTCCAAGAACAAGACCATACGTTCATAAGCTTGTAATCGTACAGGGATTGTATCTTTCTGTGAGTCTTTATGTAATAAAAACCTACGCCGTCCCTCCTCATTTTTAGTATGCAGTCTAAAAAAATAAAAGGCAATGGCTCCTGTAACTACCGCAGGTAATAAATAGGCAAATAATTGAAAGATATCGTCTCCGCTCATGGTTTGGTTTGGTTTGGTTTTGATGTCTTAAGAACGGAATTTAATTCTTAAAAGTATGCGTAAGATTACCGGAATTCTGTCTTGAGCTTTTCATAGAATCCTTTCGCATCCGATGACAAACGAATAAGAACCCCTTCTTTAAAATTACCATCCCTTACCAATACCTGAACTTGTTCAGGTTTTAAGCCTTCTATGGTAATTAGTGCATTAGCTACCGATACCGCTTGCTGATAGGTGGTTGTAAACTCCCCCGTAATATTCAACCCCTCAACGATAACCATACGACTAGGATTGGCCACTACTATTTCCCCAATCTTCCCAATCAGTGCTTTTGCTTCCGTACTAAGTTGCGCGCCGCTATCACTACCAAAAAGAAAATCCAAACTATTGGAAAATAAAACATCGCCATTATTCACACCTACTTGTGCTTCTTGGCCTAAAGTCTTCTTGGCCTGGGTCAAAATTACGATAGCAGTAGAATCATTACGGCTAAAGTCATCGGTGATAAAAGCCATTTGTTCTTGCTTTTCTTTTAAGCTCTCCAAGGCTTTATTCACAGTCTCCGTATTTTGTTTGGAAATTTGTGAAAAGCTACTGAGGTTTTTCAAAAGGGTAGCATTGGCATCTCGCAGTTCGGTATTTTCTTTTTCGAATAATTTGGCATTGGCCTCGCTAGAGTTAATTTGCCGATTGGCCTTTGAGATAGCGCCGTTTAAGAGGCTTATGCTATCTTGTAATTGCGTAATTTCTTCAATCAAGTCTTTTTTCTTTTGTCCTACCAGTGATAATGAAAACAACACTAAAAAAAGGACAATGGTAGTTTTAGGCATGAGCTGTCTTTTGCTATGGTAAAATGGCAACTCCTTTAATTTCAACCTTCTTTTAAACATTGCCATATTTTTAATTGGGATTGAACTAAATTTAATTTACCGCTAAGATAACTATCATCATTTATTTTCCAGCGCCCAAATAATCCAAAGCAATTTCTGTCATCGCTTTTACCCCTAATTGCATTCCAGCATCGTCAATAAAAAAATCTGGGGTATGATGCGGATAGGACGCTGTATTACCAGGGGTCATTCCTCCCAAAAAGAAGAAGAAACCGGGAATATCCCTTTGATAATAAGAAAAGTCCTCTGCCCCAGTAATGGCCTTTTGAGCAATTACATTTTCTGCACCCGCAACCCGTTTTAAGGTGGGCAATACCTGTCTTGCCAATTCGGGAACATTAAAGGTAATGTCGGTGGCATCTTTTATCTCGCAGGTTGCCTCACCGCCGTAAGCTTTCGCAATGGTCGAAACCATTTCTTTCATTCGTTTGTTGATCATGTCCTTCATATCATAATCGAGTGTGCGAATGGTCCCCAACATTTCGGCTGATTCCGGAATAATATTGAAACGCACACCACTCTTTATTTTTCCTACTGTGATGACGGCCGCTTCATTCGTTAAGTTGGCCTCTCGACTAATAATCGTCTGTAATCCATCTATGATTTTAGCACTGATCAAGATAGGATCTACACCGCTCCATGGCTGGGAACCATGGCTTTGTTTTCCTTTGACCTTAATGGTGAAGCTTTGTGCGGCGGCCATAGCACCGCCTATTTTAAAGCGAATTCTTCCTACTGGGGTTTGAGAATTGATATGTAATCCGAAAATTGCATCGACATCTGGATTTTTCAAAACTCCTTCCTTGACCATTAATAGGGCTCCGCCTTCTTCACCGGGGGGTGCACCTTCTTCAGCAGGTTGAAAAATGAACTTAACCGTTCCATGGATTTTGTCTTTGTTTTTTGACAATACTTCTGCCACTCCCATAAGAATGGCGGTATGCGTATCGTGTCCACAAGCATGCATCACCCCAACCTTTTCACCCAAAAATTCAGTGGTTACCGTTGATTTAAATGGAAGTTCATTGCGCTCTACAACAGGTAATGCATCAATATCAGCTCGTAGTGCAACGACTTTACCTGGGTGATCACCTTTTAAAATACCAACTACCCCTGTATATGCTACTCCCGTAGTAACTTCTATGCCGAGGGATTTTAAATGTTTGGCAATTTTTTCCGAGGTCTTGAACTCTCGATTGCTCAACTCAGGATTTTGGTGAATGTCATGTCTCCATTCAATTACCTTTTGTTCTATGGCTTCATAATCCCTTTCCAAATTAGGTCCTTGTGCGAATAATGTTGCCGTGGCTATTGCGAAAAGCGCTGTAATCTTTTGTTTCATTATCTCGTATTTAAAATTTTATAAGGCGAAAGCCCTGGTTTTGTAATTGTATCAATGCCGTCATTGCCGAAAGTGAGAGTTGCACTCCCGAAATCGTCTCCTCAATCGGAAGGTTCCTTGAGAAGGATGACTGCCCACAGAGCATAAATTCCACTCCAGCATCCATGAGTTGGGAAATCATATCTGCGTTCGGATTTTCAACACCGTATCTTTTCTTGTAGGCCTCATGTGTCAGAAGGTCTTTCGAAGCTTTGCCATGCACTACCAAAGCTACGTTCATCCTATCCAAGGTTACCCCACTTTGCGCATGCATATTCAAGAAACGGGCTGCTGTTTCAATACTGGTATTTAATTGGGACAGACCTTCAGGACTGTTGACAATATCAAATACCACTTTAAACTCCGAATTCGGCGTTATCTTATAATCTGGATTGTCTATGGCCCAAACTTTTCCGTAGTCAGATATAATCGGTCCTGCACTTTTATCTTGTGAAAACCCCAAATGTGTTATTCCTGCAAAAAGGAGGAACAAGCGGTAATTTATCTTCATTGATGACAAGATATTAAATGGATTTCAATTATTACGCTGTTTAAAACTAATGAAGACAAGATTTTTTGAAACTCTTATTAATGGCTAATTTCACTACCGGTTTAAAGTTGGAGTTTATGTCGTATTTAGAGGAATTAAATGAGGCGCAACGCGCCCCTGTATTGCACAAAGAAGGAGCATTGATGGTGATTGCAGGAGCGGGTTCCGGAAAAACCCGTGTCTTGACCTATCGCATTGCCCATTTAATGGAGCAAGGGGTAGATTCCTTTAATATCCTTGCATTGACCTTTACCAATAAGGCAGCACGTGAGATGAAAAAGCGGATTGCCGATATTGTTGGGCCTTCAGAAGCGAAAAACCTATGGATGGGTACTTTTCATTCCATATTTGCACGCTTATTGCGTTACGATGGTGATAAACTGGGCTTCCCCAGTAATTTTACCATTTACGATACCCAAGATTCCCAACGGTTGATTGCTTCCATCATCAAAGAGATGGGCTTGGATAAAGATATTTATAAGTACAAACAGATTCAGAATCGAATTTCTTCATACAAAAACAGCCTGATAACGGTAAAGGCCTACTTCCAAAATCCTGAACTACAAGAATCTGATGCCATGGCTAAGCGCCCAAGGTTGGGGGAAATTTATCAAAACTATGTTGACCGATGTTTCAAGGCCGGTGCTATGGATTTTGATGATTTACTATTGCGTACCAATGAACTATTGAACCGATTTCCTGAGGTATTGATGAAATATCAAGAACGGTTTAAATATATTTTGGTTGATGAGTATCAAGATACCAATCATAGTCAGTACTTGATTGTTCGCGCTTTGGCCGATAGGTTTCAGAATATTTGTGTGGTGGGTGATGATGCGCAAAGTATTTATTCGTTTAGGGGGGCCAACATCAGTAATATCCTAAACTTTCAAAGGGATTATGATGATGTTGGTGTATATCGGTTGGAGCAGAATTATCGTTCGAGCAAGAATATCGTAAATGCGGCGAATTGCATCATTGCCAAGAACAAAAACCAACTTGAAAAGGTCGTTTGGACGGCCAATGACGAAGGGAATAAAATCATTGTTCATCGAAGTGATACCGATGCGGAAGAAGGGCGATATGTTGCTAGTTCCATTTTTGAAAATAAAATGCAAATGCAACTCAAGAATGGGGAATTTGCCGTTCTGTACCGCACGAATTCACAATCACGTGCGATTGAAGACGCTTTGCGCAAAAAAGATATTCCATATCGCATTTATGGAGGGCTTTCTTTTTACCAAAGAAAGGAAATTAAAGATGTATTGGCCTATTTGCGTTTGGTCATCAATTCCAAAGATGAAGAGGCCCTTAAACGAATCATCAATTTTCCGACACGTGGTATAGGGCAAACTACGGTAGATAAGCTAATTGTAGCCGCCAATCACTACAATCGTTCCATTTTTGAAGTGATGGAACATTTAGACCAGTTGAATCTCAATTTGAACTCAGGCACAAAAAACAAACTACATGATTTCGTGACCATGATCAAAAGTTTTCAGATCATGAACGAAACAGTCGATGCCTTCACATTAGCAGAGCATGTGAGCAAGAAAACGGGCCTATTGCTAGAAATGAAGAAGGATGGCACTCCTGAAGGAATTGCCAGAATGGAAAATATCGAGGAGTTGCTCAACGGTATTCAAGATTTTGTGGAAGGGCAAAAAGAACTGGCTGATGCTACAGGGAGTTTGACCGAGTTTTTGGAAGATGTAGCACTGGCCACCGATATGGACAAAGATATTGGTGATGATGACCGGGTAGCCTTAATGACGATTCATTTGGCAAAGGGATTGGAGTTTCCGTATGTATATATTGTAGGCATGGAGGAAGACCTATTTCCCTCGGCCATGAGTATGAACACCAGAAGTGAGTTGGAGGAAGAACGACGTCTATTCTATGTGGCCTTGACCAGGGCAGAGAAACAGGCGTATCTGACCTATACCCTTAACCGCTATCGTTGGGGAAAGTTAATTGATGCCGAACCCAGTCGCTTTCTGGAAGAAATAGACGAACAATTTGTCGAAAACCTGACCCCGGTTAATGATGGTTATCGTTACCAATCCATGATAAAAGACGACATCTGGGGTGAGGTGGATAAAAGTAAGTTGAGACAGGTCAAACCTAAAAATGGCACACCACCTTCTGCAAATCGCCCCTCTCAAAACCAGTTACGACGGTTACGTAAATTAAAGCCTGATTTGGGTACTTCTTCAACGGTAGCTGCTGTTGGTGCGGACTTACAAGAAGGAGTTTTGGTCAACCACACTCGATTTGGTAAAGGCAAGGTCTTAAAAATTGAGGGGGTTGGTAATGATAAAAAAGCTGAGATTCAATTTGAACAGGGCGATATAAAGAAGTTATTACTGCGCTTTGCCAAGTTGGAGGTACTTTCCTAAATCCGTTATTATATGTAACTTAGAGTATGGCTGAATTTATTAGGCTGTATGAAGAAAATCCTGAGGCGAGGCGATTGGATGAGATTGCCAATATTCTTCGAAGGGGTGGTCTTGTGATTTATCCTACAGATACAGTCTACGGACTAGGATGTGATATTTCAAATACCAAAGCCTTAGAACGCATAGCCCGAATAAAGGGAATCAAACTATCAAAGGCAAATTGGTCTTTTGTTTGTGCTGATTTGAGCAATCTTTCTGATTTTGTACGCCAAATTGATACGGCTACATTTAAGATACTGAAGCGTGCCCTACCCGGGCCATATACCTTTATACTCCCTGGAAACAATAATCTTCCCAAAGATTTTAAGAAGCGAAAGACGGTGGGTATTCGGGTTCCTGATAATAATATCATTACCAGCTTGGTGCGAACGTTGGGTAATCCCATTGTATCCACATCCATTCATGACGAGGATGATGTATTGGAATATACCACAGATCCTGAATTGATATTCGAAAAATGGCAGAATCTGGTTGACGTGGTCATTGATGGGGGATATGGTGACAATGTAGCATCAACCGTAATTGATTTATCACGGGTATCACCTGAAGTCATTCGAGAGGGTAAGGGCTCTTTAGATATTTTGTAAGGAAACAAAAAAGGCGGTCAATTGACCGCCTTAAACATCTTTTGGAGTGGAAGTGGAAGTTTAGTTTCCAGAACCGCCGATGGCTGGATCTTTCATACCTTCTTCAATCATGCTATAAAACTGGTCCAGTTTAGGTAGCACCACAATTCGAGTTCTTCTGTTTCTTGCTTTATCTGTTGTTGAAACGGGAATAAACTCTGCTCTACCGGCTGCTGTCATTCTTTTTGGGTCTACACCGTAATCTTTTTGAAGGATTCGAACAATCGATGTGGCGCGTTTAGCGCTCAAATCCCAGTTATCTAAAAGAACACCGCTTCGATAAGGTACATCGTCGGTATGGCCCTCAACCATAAATTCAAAATCAGGTTTGTTATTGACCACCTTAGCTACTTTACCCAATACTTCTTTCGCTGCGTTGGTCACATTGTAACTTCCGCTTCTAAATAGCAATTTATCAGATATTGATACGAATACTACGCCTTTTTCAACACTGACCTCGATATCTTGGTCATCTAGATTGCCCAATACTCCTTTTAAACTCTGAACCAATGAAAGGTTTACAGAATCTCGGCGTGTCACGGCATCTTGTAATCTTCTAATGGTCAAATCTTTTTCCCGAAGGCTTTCTAAAGATTTTTCAAGGTTTTCTGCACCTTTTGCCGTTAGGGTCGTTAAATCACCCATATTGTTAATCAATTCTTGATTGTTGGCTTTAAGAAAAGCATTCTGCTCCTCCAAGGCTTTCATTTTAGATGTGGCTGTTGCCTTCTCTTCCAAACAATCATTGAGCTTTACGGAAGCAGAATTCAATAAATCTTGGGTTTCTTTGTGTTTTGCCTCAAGATCGGCGTATTTCTTTTGGGAGACACAGGAGGTCAAAAGGACGGCCAAACCAAGAATCCCTAGAAAAACTTTCTTCATAATATTATATTTTAAAGGTTAAATAGAATCGATTTTAAATGGATAGCTCGCCAAAATTATATAAAAACCTAGTGGGCGTTGGTACTCCATCGTTAATCTTTTACTAAAATGTTAAAATTATTCACTTGATGTACGAAGTGGGACCACACTATGGATTTTATGGGGTAGTATTTTATCAAAAATTTAGACTTCTCCCTCTTTCTAAAAATACGTCGAAAGTTCTTATAAAAGCTGATATGGGCGCGAAAAATGGCCCAAGCATGAAGGACTCGAAATTGAAAAACAAAACGGACAGCTGCAATACCATCCAGTAATAGTCTAGTGAAGATGATAGAAAGTGCTGTTTTTGTAGGAAGGTTTTTGGCTATGGTATACAATGAATTTCGAAAATTGAGAAAAGTCTTGTTCGGATTTGAATTCTTAAGTGTTGATCCGCCGAGATGATAAACACTACTTTGCCCAATGTAGTAAACCTTGTGCCCTGCGTTCTTGGCCCGCCAACAGAGGTCTACCTCTTCTTGATGGGCGAAATATGATTCGTCAAATCCTTCTAAATCCTTGAATAATTCAGTACGAATGAACATACAAGCTCCAGTCGCCCAAAAAATCTCTATGGTGTCATCATACTGTCCTTTATCTTCTTCCAATACCTGAAATATTCTGCCCCTGCAAAAGGGATAGCCCAATTGGTCAATGAATCCGCCACCAGCCCCGGCATATTCGAAATACCCCGGTTGATTCAAATCTAATATCTTCGGTTGAATTATCCCGATTTCCTGATTCTTATCAAAAAGCTCCATTACTGGATCCAACCAATTTTCAGTGACCTCAACATCAGAATTGAGTAGGCAGTACACATCGGCATCTATATTTCTTAGTCCTAGGTTATACCCTCCAGTAAACCCAAGGTTCTTTTCATGCTCAATAATCTTTACTGACGGAAAATCCTTTTTCAAAATAGCTTTTGAATCGTCAGTAGATGCATTGTCGATTACGTATATATCGGCTACATCTGAATAGCGCAGTACACTAGGTAAATACTTTTTCAGCAACCCGGCCCCGTTCCAATTTAGTATGGCAATGGCTATCTTCAAAACGGCTGCAAATTAAAGGCTAAATTCAGGAATATCCTTTAGAAACAAATACTTTTCTTTTATAACATCCATTTGACAATAGTAATGATGAAGTCCGTTGGTGACCATGAGAAATTTTGAATTTACCTTGGTGTTATATCTGGCGATTTGGTCAAAAGTCTTTTGATCTACAGTTATTTGGGGAGCTTTACATTCCACTAAAAGATGTATATCCCCCTCAACGTTAAAGACCACGATATCATATCTCTTTTTTAGACCATTTATGGTCAACTGTTTTTCAACATTGATATGACTTAGTGGATAGTTTTTATTTTCATGTAGGTAATGAATAGTATGTTGCCGAACCCATTCTTCTGGTTGAAGCAAGACAAACTTTTTACGAACGATGTCAAAAATACGGAGCTGATTTTCGGTATTTTTAACTCGAAAATTGAACTTAGGAAAATTCAAAGGTTGCATCGCGCAAAAGTCAGTATTTTTTAGCAATGGACGAAGTAAAACGTATTGTATCCGATATAAAATCCAAAAACCTTAAACCCATTTATTTTTTAATGGGAGAGGAGCCGTATTATATTGATAAAATATCTGACTTTATAGCAAAAAATGTACTGACCGAAGAGGAACGCGGTTTTAACCAGATGGTTATTTATGGCAAAGATACTTCAGTAGATGATGTCATTTCACAGGCCAAACGTTTTCCAATGATGGCCGAACACCAAGTGGTCATCGTAAAAGAGGCGCAACATCTCTCAAGGAGTATCGAACAATTTTGTACTTATGTCGAAAAGCCGCAACAATCAACGGTTTTGGTCGTCTGTTACAAATACAAAAAACTTGATAAGCGTAAAAAGCTTTACAAATCTGTTTCGAAGTCAGGAATTCTCTTCGAAAGCAAAAAGTTATATGAAAATCAAGTAGCTGATTGGATAAGACGTGTTTTATCTGGCAAAGGTTACGGTATCTCTCCTAAATCAGCCGCGATGCTGGTAGAATACTTGGGTACTGACCTGAGCAGAATCGATAATGAGCTTCAAAAGCTTTACCTCACTATTGAAAAGGGACAGGAAATCGTTCCTGAATTGATAGAAAAGCATATAGGTATAAGTAAGGATTACAACAATTTTGAACTTAAAAAGGCTATAGCCGAGCGTGACCTCAAAAAGGCCAGTAGAATTGTTCGCTATTTTGCACAAAACCCGAAAGACAATCCATTTGTCGTAACAGTAACCCTATTACACACCTTTTTTTCAGAATTATTACAATACCATGGGTTAAAGGACCAATCTCCAAGATCAGTCGCTCAGCATCTTGGTATAAACCCCTATTTTGTTGGGGAGTATCAAACCGCATCAAGACATTATCCTATGAAAAGGGTAAGCCGTATCATTTCAGGCTTACGAGAGCTTGATTTAAAGGGAAAAGGGCTCGGCGCGCATAACATATCCCATGGCGATTTATTAAAAGAATTATTAGGATTGATGTATTGAAAATTATTTTTTGTCAATACTGTACTTTCCTGGCCCCAATAAAATGATGACTGCAAAAAATGTGGCGTAAAGCCAAGCTTTTTCTTGAGTACTAAAGGGGTCAGCCCCGTGAACAATCAAAGCGGCAACTAACATAGTAATCAATACTGGGATTGCCGCCAACCGTGTTTTAAACCCAATAATAATGAGTATCGGAGCTGCAAACTCAGCCAATACGGTTAAAAACAGTGATGGGCCGGATCCAATTCCGATAGGATTGGGAAATTCTAAGTCTCCCGAAATCAATTTCTGAAGTTTTGGATATCCATGGACAAGCATCATCATCGAGGGGATAATTCGCAATAGCGCAAGACCAATGTGCGTTAAAAGACTATTTTTCATTTTGGGGGATTTATTTAACAAAGCTAAAATATTTAACGACAACTTCGAACCTGAGTTGAGAAAGGAAATAAAACAAAAACATCTAAAAGGTACAAAGTGTTTCTTGATGTAAACCTTTTTTCCCGAATTTGTATTTAAAAAGTACTTTTATTGATCAATCAATTTTTTAAAGTTCTCCAAATGAACAAATTACTGTATTTCTTGTTTTGTACTTCTTTTAGTGTTTTAATGCTGAAGGCTCAGAGCTTTCAGTTCAAAGCGGCAGATATTGATATTGCCTACCATAAGTATTCCTTAAAAAATGGATTGACCCTTTTGGTTCACGAGGATCATAAAGCACCGATTGCAGCGGTAAACGTTTGGTACCATGTGGGATCAAAAAATGAAAAACCTGGAAAAAGCGGTTTTGCACATTTGTTCGAACACCTCATGTTCAACGGCAGTGAAAATTACAATACCGATTATTTTGAGGCCCTTGAACGTATTGGGGCAACGGATCTCAACGGAACCACCAATAACGATAGAACCAATTACTTTCAAAATATTCCAACCTCGGCCTTAGATCAAGTATTGTTTTTGGAATCTGATAGAATGGGCCATCTACTGGGTGCAATCGATCAAGATCGGTTGGAGGAGCAACGCAATGTGGTAAAAAACGAGAAACGGGAAAATGAAAATCAACCTTATGGCATGCAATGGGAGTATGTTGTAAAAGCGTTGTATCCGAAAGGGCATCCGTATTCGTGGACAGTTATCGGGGAAATGGAAGACATTAACGCAGCCACACTCGAAGATGTGCAGCAATGGTTTACCTCATATTACGGTGCTGCGAATGCCGTGCTAGCCATAGCCGGTGACGTAGATCCCGATGAGATCTATCAAAAAGTCGTAAAATATTTTGGTGATATTCCGTCAGGGCCAACCATTGAACGTCAGGAGGTAAATATTCCCCATAAAGTTTATGATTCCCGTCAAGTTTATGAAGACAGGGTCAATGAAACTAGGGTTCTGTTTGTATGGAACACCCCAGAATTCGGTTCAAGGGAAGATTTACATTTTGATTTGATTTCCTCAATCCTTTCCTCAGGAAAAAATTCCATATTATACAAAAAGTTTGTTTATGAGGACCAATCCGCAAGTCGTGCTGCGGCATTTCAATCGTCCAGTGAGATTGCCAGTCGCTTTGTGGCCTATTTGAATGTGATACAAGGTCAAGATTCGGGGAAACTGGAAAAAGAGCTCTGGGATGAAATCACAAAATTTATCGAAGAGGGTCCGACGGAGGACGAGCTCAAAAGGGTAAAAGCGCAATATTTTGCCAATTTTATCAAAGGCCTTGAGCGAATAGGAGGCTCAGGTGGTGTTTCTGATATTTTAGCCTCCAATGAAAGCTATCATGGTGATGCGTCTTATTACAAAACCCAATTGAAATATATAGAAGATGCCACAGTTGACGATTTAAAAGAGACGGCAAAAAAATGGTTGACCAAAGGAAAACATATATTGGTATGCAATCCTTTCCCTGATTTCACTGTCGATAAACCTTCAATAGATCGCAGTAAATTACCAGAATTAGGTGTTCAGAAGAGCTCTTCATTTCCTGAAATACAACGTACTACGCTTTCGAACGGTTTAAAAGTCATCTTCGCCGAACGAAAAGGGGTGCCCACAATGGTATTGAGTTTGATAACTGATGCAGTGTACAAAACAGATTATCTATCAAGCCCGGGAACAGCCGAGTTGGCCATGAATCTTTTAGATGAGGGGACAGCAGAAAAGACTGCCCTTCAAATTAATGAGCAATTGCAATTGCTCGGTGCTTCGTTAAGTATTTATTCAAACCAAGATCAATCCAACATGTATATGTCAACGCTAAAACCAAGTTTTGACGAAAGTCTTGCGCTATTTGCCGATGTGCTATT
>JBHJJC010000018.1:0-8288 GCA_050042945.1 Croceivirga sp. | reverse complement strand
ACCGTTTTTCCAATAGCATCAAAAATTCTAAAAAAGCTGGGTGTGGGCCGTTCGACATGGTGGGGTGCGCTTTTCTGTACTATTACTGCCCTTCTTCCGTTGGCAGCCCCCAATTATGAGCTGCTGTGTGTGGCCCTATATCTTTTTGGTCTTGCCAATGGCATTACTGATATTGCCATGAATACTTTGGTTACAGAGTTGGAAGCATCCGATCAGCTACAGTTCATGTCAGCAGTTCATGGATTTTTTAGCCTAGGAGGGGTTATTGCGGGTCTGGGTATTTTTTTGATGCCAGTTTTGGATAATCCTTTGCTGCATATGTCGATTATTGTGGCGATTGTACTTTTGGTCAATTTTTTTCTAAAAAGCAACTATGTAAATATCACATCCGCACCTATAGTAAAAGAGCCTTTCAGTTTGAGATTGTTCAAACCACTCTTCTTTTTGGGATTAATAGCATTTATAAGTTTTGCGAGTGAAGGGGCTATCGTTGATTGGAGTGCACTCTATATTAAGGAGGTCATCTTGGCCCCAGAGAAACTATTCGGAGCGGGTTTTTTGGCCTTCTCGATTGCAATGACCCTTGGCCGGTTTTTTGGCGATGGTATTAGTAAACGCATAGGTTCTATTAAGATTGTGGCTTTAGGGGCAACTGTGGCAATTCTAGGTTATTTAGGGGTGCTCTCTCAAAACATCTATTGGGCCATTTTAGGCTTTGCACTTATTGGATTGGGGTTTTCCGTCGTGGTACCTGAACTTTTTCGAATAGGGGGTAAGGTAAAAGGGGTAGATTCCGCTCAAGGGATTGCTTTCATTGCCGGTATTGGTTATCTCGGATTTCTATCTGGTCCGGTCATACTTGGTTTTCTTGCCGAAGAATATAGTCTGAGCACTAGTTTTATCGCATTACTGACTTGTGCGATGATGGTGTTGTTACTGACTACAGTCCTCGGTAGACGGCCTAAGGAGTGATTATTCTTGAAGTGCCACTGAGATAATGTCAATATAAAGATTGAAATATTCCCCTGTTTTTTTGTGATCTTTAACAAAGTTGAACCCTGCTATGGTGGCGTAATTTTCCCAAGTCGTTGTTATCGAGGGTTCTTGTTGGTTTCCTTTTCTGAACACCCATTCTTTAATAAGGTGGTCACTATCAAAATAAAAGTCATAGGCATCACCTGGCGTATACCCTCCTTCACTCGAGTAGACTATGGTTAATTTTTGCATGGGTTCTTCACTTATGGGGGCTACTGATCCTTCAGTGAGTTCGTAGGTGAAATTATCTTGGTCCCAGATGAGGTTGAACGGTGCAAGAAGCCAGTAACGGTCGTTAATGAATCCGGCATTCGTTTTATAGGCTACACTATCCATATTTCTTCGGTTATAGGTAAGGGTATCTGAACTATTGATATGGGTTACCTCATCGGTTTTGGGCTTCCACATCCAACTACGCTCAAAATGTGTTGAATCCCTATCTACATTAAAAGTAAAAGCTATTGACTCAACTTTATCCCAATTGTCGTATCCATGTGCCTTTGCAATTTTTTCCAATACCGAGGTCTGTTTTTGTTTGATGGCCTCTTTTTCTTTTTTTTCAGTCCTACAATTGAAGAGTACCGCTGTCACTAAAATCAAAAGATGATATTTTTTCATAACCTTGGTTTTTCCAAAGATATCCTGTTTTATTTTATCTTACCATGAACAACACCACCAATAAAGTGACTTTATTAAAACGGCTGTTTCTAATCCTTGTAAATCAAGCCAATCAATCATTGGGTAGGGGGAAGCAATACAAAGATTTCACTGATGAAGAATTGGTTGAAAAGATAGTGGCAAAGAATGACACCTTACTGTTTGGGGTACTTTATGACCGTTATTCAAAAATGGTTTACAATAAATGCTATGGTTTTTCGCGATCACAAGATGAGGCTGAAGATTTGACGCAAGACGTTTTCTTGATGCTTTTTGTAAAGTTGGCGAGTTTTAAGGGTAAATCGAAGTTCTCAACTTGGTTGTATTCGTTTACATATAATTTCTGTGTGAATTATGTGAATCGAAATAAACAGCGAAAAATGAGCGATAAATCCATTTCCATGGATGATGTTGACTATAAGGTTACCGATGAGGTCACTGACGAAAGTATCTACAACATGAAGGCAAATAAGCTTGAAAAGGCACTTGAAATAATTTCAGTTGAAGACAGGTCCATATTATTACTGAAATATCAAGATGGGGCTTCGATTAAAGAGCTAGCACATCTTATGGAACTTGGTGAAAGTGCCATTAAGATGAGATTAAAACGTGCGAAGGCAAAACTGTTGGAAATTTATAAAACCTTAGGTTAGATGGCAAAGGAATTTAGAAATCCGTTCGGTCAACTGAACACGAATTTGAAAGAGGTACCGCCAGAGCTTCGGCAGCGGGTAATGAACGACGTAGCCATTGCAAAGCTCATTTTGGATATGGCCGTATTGGTCACGTCAAATTATGCCACCATCGTATCTGGACTGCTCAAGACCAATAAAAGAAATTAACCCAACGATTAAATTGAAATACATGAAAAAATATCAAGAAGTTCTGGCTGAAAGTCTTGGAGATATTATGACCAGTGCCGTTCAATTACTGCCCAAAATAGTTTTAGGGATTCTTGGCTTGGTCATTACCTGGCTTTTGGTAAAAGTCATTCTTTACATCGCTAAAAAGATTTTGAAGGCGGCAAAAGTCGATAAACTCTCCAAAAAGATAACCGAGGCAAAATTATTTGGTGATAAAGATATCAAGATTGACCTGGTAAAAATTATAATTGGTATCGTACGGGTGTTGTTGATACTGTTATTTGCAGTGGTTCTTTCCGAAGTATTGGGGTTAACCGCCATATCAGAGGGTATTGTTTCAATATTCGCTTATTTACCGACGTTGTTCAGTGCCCTTTTGATTTTGAGTGGTGGGCTATACCTTGCATCATTGGTAAAGAAAGCAACCTTGGCACTTTTTGATTCTATGGGTATTGGTGGATCCAAATTCATCAGTGGCACGCTCTTCTATTTAATATCTTTTTTCGTTGCCATTACCGCTTTAAACCAAGCGGGTATTGAAACTAATATTATCACGAATAATTTTACTTTGATATTGGGTGCCTTCCTGTTTGCTATAGCCTTGGGCTTTGGATTAGGTTCGAGAGAGGTTTTTTCAGATGTACTTAAAACGTTTTATGCCCGAAAGACGTATATGGTGGGAGACTCCATTTCTTTTGATGGTATAGAGGGAACTGTGGCGGCCATTGACAATATAGCAATGACCTTAGATACCGAAGATGGTAAGATAGTGGTGCCGATTAAAGACGTGGTATCGTATCGGGTTACCTTAAAGAAATAAGAAAGTCCTCATTTGAGGACTTTCTTATTATTTAGTTTTCGATTGAGTGCCAAGGTTTCTTTACTTTGTGGGCTCAAGATATTTACTATGGGAAACTCTGTTCGTCGGTTTAACTCCAAGATTTTTTCAGGACAGTCCCATTTCGTTTTGCAGTCATTGACAGGTTTTCTTTTTCCAAACCCTTTGTATGAAAGTATTCTAGTTTTGGGCACTTTTTTAGAAATAAGATAGTCATAGGTTGACTTTGCTCTTGCTTCCGAAAGTCCATCATTATATTCATGGCTTCCTACAGGGTCTGTGTGGGCTTCCAATCGTATCGTCATATACGGATAGGTGTTGAGCATTAAGTTGACCACTTTATTCAACTCCTTAGCTGCGTCAGGTCTAATGTTGCTCTTATTAAAGTCAAAATAGATTTTATCAAGTCCTGCCAAAACTTTCACATCCAACACTGGTTCCATATAAATATCACGAACTATTTTTTTCTGCGTTCTTTTAAGGTCGAAGGTATTTAAATCAACCAATTTATTAGGATGTGTTTTCCGAGTCAACGAAAGGGTATACTGCATATTTCGATTTAAAAACATACGGTAATATCCGTTTTTATCTGTGACGACCTCATTGATATAGGTTTTTCCCTTGTCTTTGGTCAATTGCACCGTCACAAAATCTAGCGGTTGGTCATTTACAGCATCGTATACATGGCCTTCCAAATAGAGCGAAGGGGTGAAGTCGAACGTATAAATGTCGTCACCACCTTTACCACCTATTCGGTTTGAACTTACATAACCTTTGGTACCATCTTCGTTGGAAAAGAAGGAAAAGTCATCTTTTTCACTATTAACTGGCTTTCCAAGGTTAATAACATCAACTACTTTATCATTTTCATCGGTAACCGTTGCGAATACATCCAACTGACCAAAACCCACATGACCGTCAGAAGAGAAAAACAATTTTCCTTCATTATTAACAAAAGGGAACATTTCATTACCTGCCGTATTAACTATTGGGCCGGCATTTATAGGTTTTCCCACCCCACCCCTTGGGTGTATATCGCAGTAATAGATATCCGTTCCGCCATAACCTCCAGGCTTATCGGAAGCAAAATATAATTTGGTACGGTTGGGGTTCACGCTTGGGTGCCCCGTGGAATAATGGTCCGCATTTATCTTAAGATTTCTGGTTACGGTCCATTCTCCATCTACTTTTTCAGCCTTGTATATTTTTAAGTTGTTTCTTTTTTCAATGAGCTTTTCTTCTTTATACTTTATTTCGTAATAACCAGTTTTGTTTTGAAAATGGTTATTTCTTGTAAAGTAAATAATGGTATCATTCTTATAATCCGTGGAGAACGCCAAAGAGCTCTCATGGAATTCTGAATTGATTTGACCTCCCATGGGAACAATGGAATAGTCTGAGGACATTCTGCCCGAGAAGGCATCGTCGTTCTCTTCGATGTAGAAAATATCCAACCAAGGTTGATTGTCCCATTCGTAAATATCTACGTTTCTTTCTTGAGTTGGTCTACTGGAGCTAAAATAAATACGTCCATTAAAGGTTATCGCTCCAAAGTCGTTGTACTCAGAATTAAAGTCTACGGGTTCAACTTCATAACGTTCCCGACTATTGAAAACCACAGAAGCTAGGTTACCGTCCTTCAAAAACTGCTTGACCCGCTTGTCATTTTTGTTCAATTTTTTATAACGCTTCAACCAATGCAAGGCCTCTTTTTCCTTACCAACACTCTTTAGGGCCATGCCATATTTAAAGAAATAGTTGGAAGGGGTTTCTTTATTTTCAATGAAACGCTCAAAATAAGGAAGTGATTTTTCAAAATCCCTTAACAATAAATGGGATTCGGCCAAGCGCTGTAAGGCATGGAATGCATTGTCATCTTCAATGAGCATTTCCTCATACAAAGGAATTGCTTTTGCATAAGCAAATTTACTGAACATAACATCTGCCTTTTTCTGACGGGAAGACTGCGCCGTTGATGATGTTATGGCCAGTAAAACAGTGACCATAAGAATAAATAAAGATTTGGTTTTCATGTCCAGGTATTTTTAGAAATATCTAGGTGAACGGTATAAGTTTTTTCGTTTGACCACTCGTGGTTCAAATTTTAATATAACCTCATGGGTACCCCCAGTGTAAGGTCGAATCGTACCAATAGGCAGGTCATAAGCATAACCAATTCGAATATCTTTTGCGATTTGATAATCCATGTATGCCCCAAAATTGGAGGCATCGTTGAATCTATAGGAAGCACCCGCCCAGAATTTTTCGTAGAAAAGGAATCCAGCAGTTAGGTCATAGGTGGCAGGGGCTCCATTAGTGAATTTTGTAATAAAGGAAGGTCTGAATTTAATATCCAAAGATAAGTCAAGTACCAAACCACCGATGGCATAATAGCTTACACGTTCTAAGGCTTCAAACTCTCCTTGATTTAAATCGGTACTCAGCATTCGGGGAGAAGAAACCCCAGCGTACCATCTATTGGTGCTCAAATAAACTCCTGCACCAAAATTAGGTTGCCAACTATTAAAATTATCCGTAAAAAAAGGGTCGTTGACATCGGGGTTTTCCAATCTATAATTGGTAAAACCTGCCTTTAATCCAAACGAAAGTTTAGCTTCAAAGGAAACGGGTATGGAGTAGGAGAAATCCCCGTATACATAATCGGTATTTTCGAAGCCCAGTTGATCCCTGATATAAGAGATACCCAGACCAATTCTTTCATTATTTAAAGGGGTATGCACAGAAAATGTACTTGTCACTGGATTTCCGTCCAATCCCGCCCACTGATTTCTATGCAGTGCCGTTAGATTTAGAGCCTCCCTGCTTCCCGCATATGCCGGATTTACGGAGATGGTATTGAACATATATTGGGTGAATTGTGGCAGTTGTTGAGCTAAGGATGTAGCTCCGAATAACAATAAACTCGCCAAAATACCATGCTGTAAGGTTTTCATAACTGATACAGGTTAAGTTTCAATTTTGGAACCGACTTGGGATCAATTCGCTCTACAAAGCAACAAAAACTTGCTTGTAACCAGTAATTTAGACGTTTAAACTTCATTTTATTCGTTGTGGGAAATAAGTCTCGTTGAGTGGTTTTCTTATGTAGATAAAGCGTAGATATATTTCTTTTAAAAAACAAAGGCCAACGAATTGGCCTTTGTTTCAAGAATTTTATTTGGTTCCGAGATAAATGTATCCGTTTAGGGGCTCAATATTGGAACCTGTTTCGACATCGCGAATCGTTATGATGTAATAATAGGTGCCAGAAGGTAACACTCCTGAGTTCCCGAAAGATCCATTTGGAGCAATGCCTCCCCAATCATTTTGATAATTGTTCTGCTCAAATACCTTGTCACCCCAACGGTTGAATACCATAATATCAAATTGGAAAGTACAGTACTCTGCTCCGGTGATTTCCAGGAAGTCATTGATTCCGTCACCATTTACGGTTATAGCGTCATTTACTTCTATCTCACTGCGATTACAAGGAACACATTCGCTGTTAGTGGTGATATTAAAGTCAACAAAGTACTTACAATCGCCTTCAATTGAACTGTATGCTATCTTATACGCCCCGATTTCAATACCTGAAGGATCAAAAATCGAACCGTTCAGAGTAAGATTACCCTCCAATACCTCGAAGGTACCATTGGTGTCAAAACCTCCTGGTAAAAAAGTGATCAAGTCAATGGGCTCATCTTCCACACAGATGTCAATGAAAACCTCTTCCAACTGTGGTTGTAGTACAAAAATGAACTGCTCAAATGTGGCTGTATTGCCACAAGAATCAGTAACTTCCCAGGTCCTTACGATCATGTAATCATCAGAATCGACAGCGTCTTGGCGTTCTTCGGAGAAAACCACATCATAGTCACCACAACCTCCCATAAAAGTGAGTTGCGGAACATCGGGGATAGGATTACCACAAATGATGGTGATTTCCTCTTCATAAGGACTTGCGTTAATATCGTTATCCAATATGGTGCCCACGCCCTGGTCGTCAAGCATATTGATACCCGCTGGAGGTGTGGCATCGAATGCCAGTGCAATGTTCAAGGTTTCGGCCATCTCACTGAGCTCATCTTCAATAATGGTAACAATAATGGTTTGTGCATCACCACTTGAGGTATTGGCTGGGAATACTAAAACTCCGTTTGCAGTCGTCACAGTATAGTCATTGGGGTCCACAGCCGTGTTGTCCGTAACGTTGAAGTTCACGTTGAAGGCGTCCTGTACGGTGTTCCCGGTATAGGATACGATGAACTCCGCCGTACCGGCATCCTCGTTTACGGTAAAGTCACCCTCTGCGATACCCTCGGTAGGCCCGTTGGCATCGTCATCGTTGATGGTGCCCACGCCCTGGTCGTCAAGCATGTTGATGCCCGCTGGTGGTGTGGCGTCGAATGCCAGTGCAATGTCCAAGGTCTCGGTGGCCTCGATGACCATGTCATCGACGATGTTGATGGTCACCAGTTGTGTACCCCCGGTTGCAGTCCCGGCAGGGAAGGTCACGAAGGTATCGGTGTTTGCCACGGTATAGTCATCTGGATCGATGGCGGTATTATCGCTCACGCTAAAGTTGACGTTAAAGGCATCCTGTACGGTGTTCCCCGTATAGGATACGATGAACTGTGCGGTGCTATCGTCCTCATTGACGGTAAAGTCGCTCACTGCGATACCCTCGGTAGGCCCGTTGGCATCGTCATCGTTGATGGTGCCGTTTGCGGTATCGCCCCCGAGGATGCCCACGGCGATGTTCGACTGAACGTTGGAGAGTACCACGGTAAATGCCTCCTGTGGCTCGATGACGGAATCATCGGTGATCGGTACGTCGATATCGAACGAGGTGTTGGTGCTGTTGAAGGTAACGGTGCCCGATTGGGCCGTAAAGT
>JBHJJC010000017.1:0-70756 GCA_050042945.1 Croceivirga sp. | reverse complement strand
CCTTTATCGACTACAACGTAGCTGTCCTTGTAGCCAACTTTTAAGGTACCATTATGATATGCCGCTTGCCTAATCCAGAGGTCAAGTAATAAGTCATGTAAATCAAACTCTTCTGGGTATTTGGTCATGGTTTAAAAAAATTCATTATGAGAAAAGGAAAGCTTGAATCCTCCTGAGCGGATTCAATTTTAATTTTTTAACTTGCACAAAATCATTTAGTTATATTAAATAGCATCAAAATTTGCACGGAATTTGCACAATAAAAATGGTACTTTTTTATAGTGAATATAAGGTCGTGTTAATATTTTACGAGGTTAAACTACTGTATAACAGTTTCTTATGTTGTTTTGTGGACTTTGTGCAAATACTGTGCAAAAATAGAACAAAAAAAGCAACTAATTGAAAATCAATAAGTTGCGTAGTAATTTTAATCTATTTAGTGACCTCGGCAGGATTCAAACCTGCAACCTTCTGAGCCGTAATCAGATGCGCTATTCAGTTGCGCCACGAGGCCATTTGTATAATGGGCTGCAAATATATTTCTTTTTACATTTATGGCAAAACGCATGAATCAAAAAGCAATGGATTTCAATGCATACATTCGAAACGTAAAAGACTTTCCGAAATCAGGAATTGTATTTAAAGATATAACACCTTTACTCAAAGATAAAGAGGCAATGACAGCAGCAGTAGATACGCTTTATGGTTTCGCTCGGACCGATAAAATCGATAAAGTGGTTGGGGTAGATAGTAGGGGCTTCATTTTTGCCCCATTACTTGCCTATAAATTGGGGGTAGGCTTTGTACCTGTTCGAAAGAAGGGCAAACTTCCTGCAGCGACGTTATCGGAGTCTTATGATTTGGAATACGGCGACGATATTCTGGAAATACATCAAGATGCCATTAAAAAAGGGGAGCGCGTGTTAATACATGACGATGTGCTCGCTACAGGGGGTACGGCAGAAGTCGTATGTAAATTGGTTGAAAAGCTGGGAGGCGAAATCGTACAATGCAATTTTATTATCCACCTTAGTTTTTTGAAAGGAGCTGAAAAACTGATAGGCTACCCTGTAAAGGCATTATTGGAGTACTAATCCAAAGCATTTTTAGTGACATACGCCCGCCAACCAATAATGGCCAATTGCCATTTTTTTGCTTTGGCCAAATCTAAGCGCCTTTTAGTGAAAGAGGGTAGAAGTATCTTATTGAGTTTGGCCAAAAATTTAAAGAGTCCTTTCATCGTATTCGGTGATTGTGCTGCAATCTACGAAATAAGCCCTTACGGTCAGATAAGGACTTTATCAGAAAGGGTAAAACTATTTTTGGTGGTATTCAATCAAGTTTTGAATGCCATTCACAACGGGCATAAGTGTACCTCCATGTGCTTTATAGGCAGTATTTAATAGGGAATCCATTTCGTGTTCATCAATGTAATCTCGCTTTCCGTCAATTGTTTTTAGTGCAATAAAGGCCAATTTGGAAAGGTGTTTTGAATGCGGTTCAATCTCTTTAAGTTGTTCTATTCGTTCTGCCTGGGTTCCCAGATATACCATATCAATACCTTCGGCCATTTTTTTGTTTACATTAAAAACAGGCAATAGATTCGAATGGTTTTTCTCCCAAATCATTAATTGGTTTTTTAATTGTTTTTTGATTACAACATCTTCTGTCTTTAGAAAATGGGCCACATCAGAATTGAAATGATACGCTTTATAACTTTCTGGGTGAACAGCATCTACCATGCGGTTTAATGGAGTGTAGGTGTAAAACTCCGAATTATAAATTGTACTTCGGTTAAAGAATTTGTCCTCTTCAAGTACTTCTGCCAATACTTTTATGGGAGCCTGATATTCTTTTGGTACCAGCTCTTGAAGAAGGGCCTCATTATTTGATTGATGGCGCAGCCCTCTTTCTTCCAAGATTTTATTGATAGAGAATAATCTACGATACATATCATCGACATTTGAGGTCAAATCTTTTGGACTCCAAAGTTTTTCGGCCACTGCGGCAGCTCTTGGCCATATTCTTGATTCAATAGTCCTTTTGTCGGCCATTTCTGTCCACATGCAGGCCTCACCTCCTAAGATTAATTGAGCTTGATCGGGGGTAAGCGGTTCTATTTTTTCAAACTTTGGAAGGTCAATTCCGTTGGGCATGTCACTTCCACCGGTTCTTTTACCCGCGAAGACCATATCGAAGATGGCAAGCTTTGCATTGCCGTTCAATGAGTCCCCCTTCATTTTCAAATCATACTCGACCTCTCCGAAAGAGGTATCCATACTAAATGTTAAGGTTCCATCATCCCGCAATGTAGCATTGGTGAAGCTCAGTGCATTATCCATAAAGCGCACGACGCCTTTTGGATTTTCGCCTTTCCCAAAAAGATATAATTCACCCGGCATATCAGTTCCTTGAATGTTTAAGGTACTTTTCCATGATTTCCAATGTAAGGAGTCGATATCGATGGTGATTGCACTCGGTATGACCATGGGATCAATTTGATAATGGGCTCCTGCAGATTGTTTATAGTCCAAATAATATCCATTGGAAAGTATGGCTCGATTTCCAGATTTTGCGGCATCCCATAGTGATTTTTGACTCCGCCACGATTGCACGGCGATGCCCTCTTTTGGTAGATTGGGATGTATGATTTCATCCCAACCCAACATTTTTTTATGATGTTTTTTAAGTATTTTTTGAATTTGAATATTAAAGTAGGCTTGGAGTTCATGAAAGTCTTCAATGGAATTATCTTCCATAAATGCTGTAATGGCTTCATTTTCCTCCCATTGAAGCGGTTTTACTTCATCACCGCCGATGTGCAGGTATTCATCAGGAAAAAGAGTGGCCATTTCCTCAAAAAATGTATCCAAGAATTTATAAGTGGTCTCTGATATGGGGTTCATCACTGGGGTCAAAATACCGAAAATAGAGTCCAGCGTATAAGGTCCAGGCGCACTGGCAAGTTCAGGGTGACCAACAAACCAGGAAGTAGAATGTCCTGGAACATCAAATTCAGGGACAACCCGAATGCCCCTGTCGGCCGCAAAAGAGACAATTTCTTTAATATCTTCTTGTGATAAGTAGTCTCCGTCTGAACCCAATTCATGCAATTTTGGAAACTTTTTTGACTCTATTCTAAAACCCTGATATTCAGTAAGATGAAGATGTAAAACGTTCATTTTCACCGCAGCCATGGCTTCTAAATTGCGCAATATCACGTCTTTGGGTATCCAATGTCTGGCAATATCCATCATGATACCGCGCCAGGGGTATCTCGGATGGTCCTTTAAATCCATTTTTGGAATTGTCCAACCATTATCATTCTTGCTGGTTAGCTGAAGGAGCGATTCCAAGCCATGTAAAACTCCCGTTTCAGAATTTGCCGATAATACAATTTCACTGCGTCTTACTTTTAAGGAATACGATTCATCATCAGAAAGGGAAGGATACGTACTGCTGACACTTTTACAATCGATGGTCAGAGCGTTTCCGGACTTTTTGGTAATATCCATTCCTGTTGAACTACTTAATTTGGAAAAAAATCGATTGAGGGCACGCTCAATTTTAGGACTTGAAACTCCTTTCATCATATACCCAAAACCTGAATCAATGGAAAAATAGCCATCATCCACAGTGAGTTCAGCGGGTAGGGGCATCAGGGTTATTTTAGATCTATCCTCTTCTGAGATAGCCGGTGGAGTGGGTTTCAGAAAACCAAACCAGACAACGGTTGCACCCAGTAAAAGCAATAGAACCGTAATTGTAGCAATTTTGATGAATTTTTTCATTTGACATTTTTAAAGGTGGAATATTCAGTTTGCTGCAATAGATCTAACCCCTTAGGAGTGCAAATACCCCTTACATAAACGATTACCGTATTTCTTACCAATTCCCGCCCGGAAAGGTTGAAATCCGTGTATTTTAATTCACGTGTAATACCTTGGTATAAATGTTGAATCGTTAATATGAATACACCTGCGTTTATATTGGTTAAAAAAATACCGTTCTCTTTTCCCTTGGCAATGATGTTGTTAATATGGGGTGACAGATCACCATGCGCTGCTATGATTTCGCTTTGTAATTCGGGATGGTACTTATTAAGTTCATTATAAAACCTGGGGTTGACCTCAAACTCCAGTTTTACGATATGGTCAATCAATGATGTAATGGATTCGATTTCATTGTTGGCATTCGCCAGTAAGCGCCGTAGCTCCTGATAGAGGGTGACATAATGTAGGGTAAGACAGGCTTTTAAAAGTCCAGTTTTATCGCCGAATAGCTTGTACACCGTTTTCGAGGAAATACTGGTTATTTCAGTCAACTGTTTGATAGTAAAATGCTGAATACCCGAACGAATAAAATTTTGTAAAGCAATTTTAACGATTTCAGCTTTTGAAATTTGTGTTGCAGGCATGGAAAATATGATTCTATCTATATTTTCCAAATATAGGAAAATATTGGAAGATTCAAATTTTCCTATATCATTGTGTTGGATGAATTCTCTATTGATATAATTTCATATTCCAATTTATATCTTAGAAAAGTATGTTTTATCGTTAGAGTGTGCAGGGTTCCTTGTGACATACTTGTCTCTTTAGACAAGGGGTAATAGTCATTTTCGTTTTTCCGTACAGAAGAGTATAATCCAATACAGAACAGGTTTAAGGATGACCCGATTAAATGAATTGAAAAAGTTAACTCATAACTATCTTACATAATAGGTAAGTCATGAAATGGTGAAGAGGTATACTTTTTAAGAGGTAGGCTCCATATTTGTTGAGGTTTGTACTTGCTTTGAACTTGCGTAAAGTTGCTCACAAGAGTACCGCCAAAACAGAAAAAATAATTGTGAGCAACAACTTAACTAAGGTTATCATGATTTGATTGTTTTTTGAGGCCGTATGGTACAGCGTTGATTGATTTTAAACTCCTTGATTTGATGATTGAGTTTTCAATATAGAATGAGTTTTATCATGTTTCCAAGTAAATTATAAGAAATTATTCTATTTGAATACAAATATGTAAGAATAAAAATGAAATCAATTATAATCTATATGTGACTTCCTTGGTTGTAGTTTTAAAGTGTAAACCAAAACCTGGTATTTTGATAAAAATCATTGGAATTGTAGGGCCGTTTTGACTGTTTTTCGAAAAACCAAGGGCGTTTTCATTCTGGAAGCACCCTTTTTCGGTATTTTGATCTTTTGTGTAACGAAAAAGTCAATCCATGGCGACTGGACTTTGTGTTTAATTTTTTGCAGTATTTGGGGTTATTCCTTTCCCTTTGTAGTTATCTCTATTACGCCGTTTTTAGCTTTTGGGCCATATTTTGTAACAGCACTTTTGTCCTTAATCACATTAATAGAGGCAATCTTTTTAGGAGACAACTTTTCTATCTCTTTTTTGGTGGTCTCTTTTCCGTCTATTAGATATAAAGGACTTCTTTCTGTAGTATCAATAAAAACGAAACCTTCATCATTAAGGGTCTTAATCACCTCATCATCATCAGAGTTCTTCACTATAAGGACATTTGGTTCTTTATCGGATTTATATTTTTTGATTTTCACCTGTTTGTCATAGTCTTCATCTTCATCTGTCGAAAAACTAAACATCAAACCGTTATGCGAATCGTCGGTTTCGTTAACTTCATCTCCATTCATAAATACCTTATGGGTGCCATTCTCCTCTCTAATGATAATATCATTATGTTCACCTACTTCATCCAGACCACTCCAAACATTTATTTGCTCATCTCCATCTGAACTTATCCATACCGACCCATTACCTTTCTTTATTTTGGTCACTTTGTTATTGTAGGTTCCCTTGCTTCCAATAGAGACAAGGTTGCTTTCAAGGTCAACGAGTATGACCACCGTCGTAATTCCGTTGGTACTATCAGCGCTACTATGTGCATTCTTAAACGTAGCGCCATTTTCTCCTTTACCGGTGACCTCCAAGGTAATATCAATGATTTCCTGTGCCTCATTTCGTACGGTGGTGTAACTAAAGTCAATACCATCTTTGCCCATATCATGTTTCATTTGAACCAACTCTTTATCAGTAGTAGTTTTCTTAATGGTAAATTCAAATTTTGATGTCTTTGCCACGGTGGTATTGTTCTTGGCCATTTTAAACCGGTATTCCTTTTTGGTGGCAAAACCATATAAGAATAAGGCCAGTAACGGAAGGACCAATAATGATTTAAGACTTGAGATACGCTTTGATTGTTTTTTGTTCAACATAACGATTCGTTTTTTGGTTAATGAATTATGAAATGAATTTGTGATAGCTATCTGTTGGCCGGTCGCTTGTTTGATCATGAGGTATTGATAGGTCTTTTTGTTTACCATGTCGACAGTTTTAGCGTCAGCCAAAAATTCTAAATTCTGCTTCATGCTGTGTTCGTAGAGCCAAACCAGTGGATTGAACCAAAGTACTATTTTGAAAACTTCACCAATGAGCACATCAATACTGTGCCACTCCCTAGCGTGAACTTTTTCGTGGGTCAAAATGGCGTCAAGATGTGTTTTTTGATATTGTGTCGGATTATAAAATAATGATTTGAAAAAAGAAAATGGGGCAACATCTTTCGGTGTTTCGATGTGAACAAATTCGTCTTCTCGCCATATATGACCTGTCTTTGCAAGTTGCCTAATTGCCCTAAGTTGGATTAATAATCGGGTTAAAAAGAAAAGACATCCAAGAAAATAGGTGACCGTAAAAACCAATGGCAATAAACCTGAAGCGGTTGATGCGCTATCCGTTAGGGAAGATGGAATGATTGCATTTAGATTGTCTTCAGGTAGTATATCGAGATATACTAGTTTTTTAAATTTCATTAGAGGAAGGAACAGTGCTGTTGGTAAGCCCAATAGCAAGAGAAAACGGTTCGATGTAAAAGTCGTCTCTTGATGCAGGAAAATGCGATACACACTCCAAAAAATGACTAAAATTCCAGAAACCTTTAGAAGATATATGGCAAATGCTTCCATTTATTTTCTTTTTTCAATAAGTGCGATGATTTCCTTTAGTTCTTCTACCGAAATTTTCTCTTCGGCAGCAAAGTGCGATACCAAATTTTTGTAGGAGTTGTCATAAAAGTCGGCGATCGAACGATTCACAAAAGTTTTGCGATACTGCGCTTTCGATATCTTAGGAAAGTAGCGGTGCGTGTTGCCAAAGGCTTCATGGGCCACATAGCCTTTTTCCTGTAAATTTCGAACAATGGTAGATAGGGTATTATAATGCGGCTTTTCTCTGCGAAATTCCTCCAGGATTTCCTTGACGAAGGCTTTCTCAAGCTTCCATAGGATCTTCATGATTTCCTCCTCTTTGTTCGTTAATTTTTGCATCATTTCTCTTTATGGTTATAAACGTATAAAGAAATTTATAGTTGAACAACTATATTTATAGTTATTTAACGAAAAATTTAGTTTTGTAATTTATTCTCATTGATCTTAACCTGTTGTGCTTGGGTTATCTTTGCAATAAATACACTAATCGTGCTTGACGTTTTATTTATTATCGGGGGACTGGCCCTACTCATTATGGGAGGGAACTGGCTTTTGAAATCTGCCGTCGCACTTTCATTGAAACTGTCAATTCCTAAGGTGGTGATTGGAATGACAGTAGTTTCTTTTGCTACTTCGGCCCCAGAACTTATTGTCAGTATTACAGCGGCCTTAGAAGGTTCACCCGACTTGGCATTGGGTAATGTAGTGGGCTCAAATATTGCTAACCTCGGATTGGTTTTGGGAGTAACGGTGGTTCTGGGAAGCATTGATGTTCGAAAAAGCTTCTACACCACAGACTGGCCCGTAATGATGATGGCATCGATATTGTTTGTGGGCTTTATTTATTATGATGGTGTATTGGAAAAGTATGAAGGTATAATCATGGTACTATTTTTAGTATTGTTTTTGGTTTATCTCTTACGTTTCCAAAAGACTAAGGTTGTTGACGAACTTCCTGAAGACGATAAACCCTTACCCTTATATAAGACCATATCACTTCTCGCAATGGGTGGCGTTGCCCTTTGGGGCGGCTCAGAGCTATTGATTCAAGGGGCTAAAAATTTGGCTTCTGCCTTGGGGGTCAGTGAAAGGGTCATCGGAATTACTGTGGTTTCAGTAGGCACGAGTATCCCAGAACTGGCAGCATCCATCATTGCTATTTTAAAAAAGGAGAAGGCCATTTCTGTAGGAAACCTTATTGGTTCGAATATTTTTAATGTATTGGCGGTTTTGGGTATTACTTCAATCATAACGCCGGTCAGGGTTATTGACCAAGGGTTATAGACCAGCGATGTTTTCTGGATGTTGGGCATTTCTTTTGTTATCCTTCCTTTGGTGTTCCTTCCTAAGAAGTTGCGTTTGGGCTGGCGAGATGGATTAATATTGATTGGGTTATACTCAACCTTTGTTTATTTCACTGTGAAGTAAGTTATCATGTTCTCAAAGCGTGGACTTCTATTGGGCTTTCCTATCCTAATGTCAATTCCGGTCTTTCATGGTTAAAGGCCATTGGGAGCGAAAGAGTTAACCTTTTGTAGTCTTGGTTTACTTTACTTTTATTCTTAATTTATTGGGAATCATACTGCTTAATTATTCTATTGTGCTTCCAAGAAGAATATTCATATTTCTAATACTTTCAATGATCGTTGGCCCATTGACGGCCCAAGACTATAAAGATTTTTTCTATGGAAAGCTAATGGATTCAACTACAACCGAGCCCGTGGTATTCGCTACGGTGCGCCTTAAGAATATGGCGCTTGGGGTAATTTCCAATAACGATGGAAGCTTTAAAATACCCAAAGTGTTTCAATTCAAATGAGACACTTTGGTCATATCAAGTATGGGTTATGAAACCAAAGAAATAGCTTTCGAAATGTTGTATCATGATAGCATCAACCAAGTATTGGTTAAACCTTCCGTTTTTGAACTTTTGGAAACCACGGTTACCGCCAACAGAAAGAGAGGCTCGTCATCAAAGGTGAAAGGTAGTCTTTCTGCCGATGAAATTATAAATAGGGCCATTGCGCGTATTCCTGAAAATTATCCTCAAAATCCTTTCGCATTAATCGGTTATTACCGTGATTATCAATTTCAAGATAATACCTACATCAATCTGAACGAGGGATTGATTAAGGTAATGGACAGGGGTTTTTCGGTTGATGATTATCAAAGTATACAATTTGCCATAATGGACTATGCATCCAATCTGGAATTCAAAACGGACTCTTTTGCAGCTAAACCTTATGATTACAAGAATTGGGACAAATATGTACCCGATGCAACCATTGGTGAGATGTACGCGCCAAATGAATTGGTATTACTCTTCATCCACGATGCTATCAGAAACCATAAAATCAATTCGTATTCGTATGTCCACAGATTGGTGAAAGATTTTGTTAAAGAACACCGTCTTAAAAGAGTTAAAAACACCACCTATGATAATCAAAAAGTGTATCAAATCAATATCAGTAAAAAAGAAGTCCCTTTTTTGGTAGAGGGCACTATTTATATTGACTATGGTAGCTTTGCGATTCGAAAGTTGGACTATGCCGTTTATAGACAAAAGTTGGACGAAAGTTTACCATCGAATTATAGTACCAAAGAAAAAGAGTTGCTCTATGATATTTTGGTCGAATACCAAGATTTCAATAGACAGATGTATCTTAATTATATTTCTTTCCACAATCAGTTCAAACTGATTCGGCCTGCGGAATTCTTTGTTGCTGAAATAATTTTAGATCCCAACAGTCAACAGGTAATCTTGAACCTGAATAAGCCTCCCGCGAATTGGCTTGAACTAAACGTACGTGATTTTAAATTGAGCTATCAAGGACGTCGACTTAGGGTCAGAGAGGTCAAAAGGTTGGGGGAAACAGGGAATGTTTATGCCTTATCAATGGATAAAAGAAATCGGCTTCAGCGTAAGCGCCTGACCCAACTTTTTTCTAAAATTGAAGATGAGCAAAAACCATCGTTGTCCGTTGTTGTTGACAAAATGCGGGATGCCAATGGTAATGCTTTGGGGGAGCGAAAATCCGAGTTGATCAATCAGTTTCGGGAATTTTTTACCCAAAAAATTGATGATACGAACAAGCAGCTCGTTCCGGTTCCATTGCTTGTAAAAAAGAAACTGTCTTTAGGAGATACGATGCAACCCAAGGTTCAAGGAATTTTCAATGAAAGTATTTGGATGAACACTCCCCTTAAAACCATTCCATAAAAATACCGCTCTGGTGCTTTAATGAACTAAGCTACCAAAGCGGTAAAAACTATATCAACAACTAATTAATACGCTAAATGTTTGCGGATTTTACCGTCTTGACGATTCTTCCTGCAATTTTGTAAGGATCTCCATTAGATGCAGGTCTTCTATCTTCCAACCAACCTTTCCAGCCACTTTCTACGGTTGCGATTGGAATACGAATGGAAGCCCCTCGGTCAGAAACCCCGTAACTGAATTCATCGATTGACTGTGTTTCATGTACACCGGTCAGACGTTGATCGTTGAATTCCCCATACACCTCAATATGTTCTTGAACAACAGGTCGGAAGGCTTCACAGATTTTCTCATAAGTCTCTTTAGAACCTGCAGTTCTCAAAGTGGAGTTAGAGAAATTGGCATGCATTCCTGAGCCGTTCCAATCCATATCTTTTCCGAGTGGTTTTGGATGGTAATCAATATAATATCCATATTGCTCTGTCAATCGGTCCAATAAATATCGGGATACCCAAAGCTCGTCACCAGCCTTTTTGGCCCCCTTGGCAAAAGTTTGGAATTCCCACTGGCCACAGGCTACTTCTTGGTTTATACCCTCGAAGTTGATTCCCGCTGCAATACATAGATCAGCATGCTCTTCAACCAATTCCCTTCCGTGGGTATTTTTACCACCAACTGAGCAATAATAAAGCCCTTGGGGAGCAGGGTATCCTCCTACGGGGAAACCCAATGGTAGTTGGGTTCTCGTATCCATAATAAAATATTCTTGTTCAAAACCGAACCAGAAATCATTGTCATCGTCATCAATAGTGGCCCGACCATTTGATTCGTGCGGTGTACCATCGGCATTCAATACCTCGGTCATCACCAACCAACCATTGTTTCGGGCTGGATCCGGAAATATGGCCACGGGCTTTAACAAGCAGTCTGAAGACCCACCTTCGGCCTGTCTTGTTGAGCTTCCATCGAAAGACCACATAGGGCAGTCTTCAAGCTTGCCACTGAAGTCGTTCACTATTTTGGTCTTGCTCCTCATGTTTTGCGTGGGAAAATAGCCATCCAACCAGATATTCTCTAATTTTGATTTGCTCATAATTTTGGGTTGTTACTTAAGAAAATTACTAAAAATCAAAATTTATTTATTTTATTACATTCCATAATTCTAAGGGGGTTATTTAGTCAAAAGTTATTAAAAAATAGGTATGCCCCAATATCAAGAGGGTTCGTTGGGAAAAATGTAATTTTTTTCATCCAAATCATTAATTTGTGAATTTTGACCCCCTGTAAAAAGCAATAATTGATGAAAATGAGATTTGAGGCACTTTCAGAGAGCCAGAAGAGAGCTATTTCTACCATAAAAGAGGATAAAAAACGGTCTGAACTTTTTGCAAAAAATGTCTTTAATGATGATAAAATGCAACAGTTTTTGACTGTTGAGGCTTATGAGAAGGTACAATCGGCTATTTTTTCTGGGAGTAAAATCGACCGTAAGGTTGCTAACCAGGTGGCAGAGGGTATGAAGGCCTGGGCGCTATCTATGGGTGCTACCCATTACACCCATTGGTTTCAACCGTTGACCGGGTCCACTGCCGAAAAGCACGATGCATTTTTTGACCTAAAACCAGGGGGCAGGGCCATGGAGAAATTTGATGGAGGGCAATTGGTACAGCAAGAGCCAGATGCTTCCAGTTTCCCCAGTGGTGGAATTAGAAATACGTTTGAAGCAAGGGGGTATACTGCCTGGGACCCTACATCACCTGCATTCATTTACAAAACGACGCTTTGTATCCCCACCATTTTTGTGGCCTATACAGGTGAGGCACTTGACAATAAAGCACCTTTGTTACGTGCACTCAATGCCGTCGACGATGCAGCTACCGCCGTGGCGCAATATTTTGATAAAAACGTTCGAAAGGTCTTTGCCACATTGGGTTGGGAGCAAGAATATTTTTTGGTCGATAAGGCATTGGCCCAATCCAGGCCAGATATACTCATGACCGGTCGCACCCTGGTCGGTAATCATGCAGCAAAGGACCAACAATTGGACGATCACTACTTTGGCGTGATCCCCAGTCGTGCACTGTCGTTCATGAGTGAACTGGAAAAACAATGTATGATATTGGGCATTCCTGTAAAAACGAGGCATAATGAGGTGGCGCCCAATCAGTTTGAGGTGGCGCCCGTTTTTGAGGAGGCAAACCTTTCCGTAGACCATAATCTATTGTTAATGGACCTCATGGATAGTATTGCCGATCAACACGGTTTTAAGGTGCTGTTTCATGAAAAACCCTTTGCGGGCATCAACGGTTCAGGAAAGCATAACAATTGGTCGCTGGCTACGGATACCGGCACCAATCTTTTGAGCCCCGGAAGTACCCCAATGAAGAACCTTCAATTTTTGACCTTTTTTGTCAACACGATAAAAGCAGTTGATAACTATGAGGAATTACTACGGTCATCGATTGCCTCGGCGAGCAACGACCATAGATTGGGGGCCAACGAAGCACCTCCATCCATTATTTCGATATTCATAGGGGAGCAGTTGGCCAACGTTTTGGATGAGTTGGAAGGGGTGTCCAAAGGAAAACTTTCCCCCCAAGAAAAGACCGAGCTGAAATTGAACGTGGTGGGTAAGATTCCTGAAATATTATTGGACAATACCGATAGAAACCGCACATCACCTTTTGCTTTTACCGGAAATAAGTTTGAAATCCGTGGCGTAGGTTCAAAAATGAATTGTGCCAAGCCCATGACGGTATTGAATACCATAGTGGCGAAACAACTGACAGACTTCAAGAAAGAGGTTGATGCTTTGATTTCCAAAAAGAACCTTAAAAAAGACGAAGCAGTTTTCAATGTGTTGCGTGAGTACATAAAAACCTCAAAGCGTATTCGTTTTGATGGTGATGGCTATAGTATTGATTGGCAAAACGAGGCCCAAAAACGAAAACTTAGCAACAATAAAAATACACCGGAAGCCCTTCAGGTATTGACCGCTAAAGAAAGCCTTGGCCTTTTTGAAGCCACTAAGGTTATGAGCGAGGTTGAGCTCAAGGCCCATCAAGAAGTTGAACTTGATAATTATGTTTTCCATTTGCAGATTGAAGGGCGCATTTTGAGTGAACTTGTTTACAATCATGTGATTCCCGCAGCCATTCGTTATCAGAACCTACTGTTGAAAAATGTTGCTGGACTCAAAGACTTATACGGAGCGGCACATAAAAAAGTAGCGGAGCCCCAGTTGAACCTTATCGAACAAATTGGGGAGCATTTGGTAGCGGCAAAGAAAATGACGGATGCCATGATGGATGCCAAAAAACGTACGGACGGTATAGGGGCCATTGCCCAAAAGGCAAAAACCTATTGCGATACGGTAAAACCGTATTTTGATACCATTCGAGTACATGTCGATACCTTAGAAACCTTGGTCGCTGATGATTTATGGCCTTTGACGAAGTACAGAGAACTCCTTTTTGTTAAATAAAAACTAAGTTCCTTCCCCTGGTCAGGGGAAGGTGGCATCCCGAGACTTTGGAATTACGGAAGGGGTTGAAATATTGCATCTCACTTTTGTGAAGGTTAGGGGGAGGGAAAATGTATTCCTATTTTTGGAGAAACGTAAACTATGCTTTCCCTCACCGATATACAAGCCGCAAAAAATCGTATCAATCCATATATCAATGAAACGCCTATTTTGAGTTCATCGTTATTGAACGAATGGTTGGGCCATGAGGTGTATTTCAAATGTGAGAATTTTCAGAAAATTGGGGCCTTTAAGGCGAGGGGCGGACTTAACACAGTGGCTTGGCTTATGGAAACAGGTCAAAAACCCCAACATATTGTGGCCAATAGTTCGGGTAACCATGCACAGGCCGTGGCTTATGCTGGGCAACAATTTGGTATTCCCACGACCATTTTCATGCCTGAATATTCAAGTCAGGTTAAGATTCAGGCGACCAAGGGCTATGGGGCCGAAGTGGTATTGAGCGAAACACGTGATATTACCGATGCTTTGGTGAAAGAAGCCGCGAAAGAAGAGGGAGCCGTTTGGATTCCCCCCTTCAATCATGAACAGGTGATTTGCGGACAGGGAACGGCCGCTTTGGAAGCACTAACGGCAATACAGGATATTGATGCCGTCTTTACGCCCTGTGGGGGTGGTGGACTAACCTCGGGGAGTTTGATTGCTACCCGTGGGTTGGCCCCAAAAGCCAAAATGTTTGGGGTAGAACCATTGAATGCCAATGATGCGGCGGAGTCGTTGCGAAGCGGCAGTATTCAACGGTTATCGGGTATTCCCGATACGTTGGCCGATGGGGCCATGACCATGGCGGTGGGTAATATCACTTTTGAATACTTAAAGCAATTGGACGGCTTTTTTGAAGTGGAAGAAGAGAAAATTGTCTATTGGACGCAATGGTTGACCCATTTGCTCAAATGTCGATTGGAACCCACTTGTGCCATGCCCACGGCTGCAGTGGTGGAATGGTTACAAACCCAAAAGAGGAAACAACGGGTATTGGTCATTGTTTCTGGGGGTAATATGGATCAGCCGACGTCAAAAAAAATATGGGCCAAAGATTATTTGACCCAACTCCCGAATGGGTAAGAGTACGTTTTTAAGGGTTTGTAGCCGTTTCTAAATAGTTGTAATCACTTGATGATTTCAGTATTTTGATTATCGGTGCATTATTGTTGTATGACGTATTTTTCTATTTGTATTGATATTTACAAATTGTAATGCATTTCCAAAAATTCGCATTTATAATGAATGAAGTTGACAAAATAGCACTTATAGAAACTAAAAACGGACAGATCTTAAGCACAAAATCAAAAGGAAAGACAAAATATTATATTCCTGGTGGGAAAAGGGAATATGGAGAAACGAACGAACATACTTTAGTACGGGAAATCAAGGAGGAACTAAACGTCAAAATTGACAGAAACACCATTGAATACGTCGGAACTTTTAAAGCGCAATCGGACGGTGCAAAGGATGGGGTTATTGTAAAAATGACTTGTTACAAGGCTGAATATGATGGAATAATGGAGCCGACAAGCGAAATTGAAGAAATCAGATGGTTAAACTATAAGGACTTGGACATAGTTTCTGAAGTAGATAAAAAAATATTTGGGTTTCTTAAAGAAAACGGAGAGTTGGAATAATAAAAACACATTACAACGTGGTATATAATTAATTGCGGGCGGATTTCTCAAAATTAAAATCCTTGCTATTAACTATCTTCAGTACAGGTTGCCATTTTCCGTAACGAGCCATACACGAGACCGTTGTTAACAATACAAAAACAGAATAACTCAATGATCAAAATAAGATTATTTCTCAGCGCTATACTACTTTCCTTATTCCTAAGTTGTTCAATTACAAAACAGCAAAAAGCAGGAGAAGTAAACCCTATAAATTTCCATCAGAAAACAGCATTTACATTAAATAAATCGTTGATTTTGATTCCTGTTACCATTAATTCTGAACCCAAGAATTTCTTTTTTGATACTGGCGCTCAATTAACTGTAATTCAAAGCGATAGTTTATTTGGGAAAATTAGAACAGTCACTGGTGCTTCAGGTAAAGAATTGAACATGGGGCTTGATAAAGTGAAGAATATCAAAATTGGAGATACTGAATTTGTAAACACCTATGCTTTGAACCAAGATTTAAAGGAGTTAAAAGAAAAAATCCCTGATTTTGGCGGAATAATTGGTCAATCAGTGATACAAAAAGCCAATTGGCTTATTGATTATCCAAATAAAAAAATCGAGTTCTCTAGCAACAATTTATCCGATGAGGGCTTTACTAAAATTGAAATCGAAAGAAAAGATGGTTCACCTTTTACTTTCATGACTATTAATGACAGAAAATATAGAGCAATTATTGATTTAGGGGCTTCAAGTGCATTATCCATACCACAAAACTCAAACCTAGCGGAAGATTTACTTAAAATGCATGAATTCTAGAGTATTAAAAAGGATAATTATACCATTGGTGGAGGAGTTCAAAAAACAACACAGAAAGTTGGGAAAGTTCCGGTGGTGAAATTGAATTCTATTGAGAATGAAAATGTAGAGGTTACAATTAAAAACACTTCTCATATTCGGATTGGAAGTGCCTTTTTTAAAGACTTTCTAGTTTACATTGATAATACGAGCGGTAATTACAAAATCAAAAAAGTGAATTGAGCAAAATACGGTTTACAACATGGTATAAAGAATATAGCTCATAAGTAATGATTCTCAAGCCCGTGAATAATTATCAAAGACGATTTTAGTGAGTACTGTTAACCTCGAGCAAAAGATAAGATGTATATCGCCTTACAAACAGAACGACTTAAATTGAGGTCCATAGGGGTACAAGATGCTAATTTTATTCTTGATTTGGTCAATTCGAAAGGGTGGTTGAAGTTCATTGGCGATAGAAAGATTGCGGATAAAAACGATGCAGAACAGTATATACAACGTATACTGGATAAAGAGAAGTACTACTATACCGTCTTCGAGCTAAAAGATGTTCAGAATGCTATTGGAATCGTTACGTTTCTTCATCGAGAAGAGGAAGCGTTTCCTGATATTGGATTCGCAATATTGCCCGAATTTGAAGGAAATGGCTATACTTTTGAAGCATGCAAAGCGTATCTTAATCAAGTAAAGGGTTCGAAAACCTACGAGAATATCATTGCGTTTACCATCCCCAGTAATGAGAAATCAATTGGACTACTGCTTAAACTTGGGCTTTATCATATCGGTGACCATAAAAAGGCAGAAAAAACCCTGTCCTATTTCAGCCTAAAAAACGAAAATTCCATCAATAGCAAGAACTGGAACCAATAAGAAGGTTGTACAAAAGTCAGAGACTACCAATAATACCAAAAAGATAACGTTTTTACCCGAACCGCCCTACAGTTCCCTTATCTTCATATTACGGAACCAAGATTCAAAGTACCAGTTCTGTAGTGCAATTTTCCCCTCAGTAGCAATACCAAAATCAGGATTATCCTTAAAATTACTATATGCTAATTTTTGTTTCCATTCTGTTGAGCCAAGGGTTTCTTTTGCCGTTAAGATGCCATTGAGATAAAATTCAACGGTACCATTGTTTTGAATGATTCTACCGGTATTCCATTGGCCTACTGCATAAGGTGTTATGCTGTTGGTTTGGGGGGAAACCCCCCAGAGGCTTCCCGCTTGTTTTTTGGGTGTTTGGGTATCCATATGGGTGGGTTCCAATAACTGATATTCTAGTCCCGTGCGATAAGTTGTAGTAAATTGAGGAGCCTCCTGCACATTGATAAACATTCCTCCATTACCTCTTAGGCCCATCTGCCATTCAAAAACGAGCTCATAATTTTTAAACGACTTATCCGTGACCAAATCCCCAAAAACACGCTTTTCGTCCATGGCATTACAGTAAAGCATGCCGTTTTTGACCTCCCAGGCCGATAAATGGGTCGAATCCGGTTTGTTGTACAAATGCCATCCTTCGAGGGTTTTGCCATTAAAAAGTAGTGCCCAACCCTGTTCTTTCTCCACATTGAGCAGTTGATTGTGTTTTTGATTGGCAACAGCACTTTTTTTGGTACGCCATTCCCCATTTTGGTTTTTGTTTTCATCCTTGCAGGCCCAAAATAGTAGGCAAAAGAATGCCCCAAGGAATATATATTTTGTCTTCATGTTGGTCAGAACCATAAACCGGAAAACTAGGAATTTTTATTAAAATTAAACTAATAAAAGCTGTTTTGGCTCGTATTATGGTTAATTTCGAAGTCATGAAAAAAGAAAGTTATTTATTTATTGGACTGTGTTTGTTTTTGAGTGTATTTATGGTCTCTTGCGGCAGTGAAGACGAAGAACCAGAAACAGATGGTATGGACCCACCAGATATGCCAATTATGTCAGAAACCGTTATTTGGAATGGCTCAAGTTTAACCTTCCAAAAGGCGGCGGGTTCTGACCCTTCTGCAGCGGCAAATCAAGATAGAATTACAGATAATGTTTGGATAACTAGAGGAAATGACGGAGGTCAAATCTTTAATGCCTTTAGCGAAAGCCAAGCCAATTCGGCGTCAAGTCCAGAGGGTACCTTGTGGGCATTAGGGACTACAGATGATATAGAAAACCTTCAATTCGATCGTTTTAGAAATGCCCTAGGAAAACCGAAGGATAGGGTAAATGAAGATTTGGTCTTGTTACTGGTTGACGATAATATCGCTATTGATGTTCGAATAACCGCGTGGCCCCAAGGGCAGGTCGGAGGTTTTACCTATGTGCGATCAACTGAGCCATAGGTTTCATTTCATTTGTGTGAAATAGGATAGAGACGCGTTCTTATTACTTATTTTTGCCGAAAACCTATCCATGTCTCCAGACACGAGTAAAAGATATGCACAGCGAGGGGTTTCCGCCGCTAAAGAAGATGTTCACAATGCGATAAAAAATATCGATAAAGGACTTTTTCCCAAAGCTTTTTGCAAAATTGTACCAGATTATCTCACGGGTAGTAATGACCACTGTTTGGTTATGCACGCTGATGGTGCCGGTACAAAGTCGTCGTTGGCGTATATGTACTGGAAAGAAACTGGGGATATCAGTGTTTGGAAGGGTATTGCACAAGATGCCTTGATCATGAATATTGATGACCTGATCTGCGTGGGGGCAACGGATAATATCATGCTCTCGTCCACTATAGGGCGCAATAAAAATTTGGTGCCAGGCGAAGTCATTTCAGCCATCATCAACGGTACGGAAGAATTGATTACAACCCTAGGAAACCACGGTATTACGATCCATTCTACTGGTGGCGAGACTGCGGACGTGGGGGATTTGGTGCGTACCATCATTGTTGATTCTACCGTTACGGCGCGAATGAAGCGTAGTGATGTGATTGATAACGCCAATATTAAAGCAGGTGATGTGATTGTTGGACTGGCCTCTTTCGGTCAGGCTACTTATGAAACAGAATATAACGGAGGAATGGGAAGTAACGGCCTGACGTCGGCTCGTCATGATGTTTTTTCAACCTATTTAGCCGAAAAATATCCTGAAAGTTTTGATGCTTTGGTACCTTCCGAACTCGTCTATTCTGGAAGAAAAAAATTGACCGACCAGGTCGATAACTCGCCTTTGAATGCTGGAAAACTAGTACTTTCTCCAACGCGAACTTATGCCCCTGTGGTAAAAAAGATTTTAAGGGAATATAGTTCAGATATGATACATGGTATGGTGCACTGTAGTGGTGGGGCCCAGACCAAAATCTTACATTTTGTAGACCATCTTCACATCATCAAGGATAATCTTTTTGATATCCCCCCTTTATTTCGGTTGATTCAAGAACAATCCGGTACCGATTGGAAAGAAATGTACCAAGTGTTCAATTGCGGTCATCGACTGGAGCTCTATTTGGATGAAGCCATTGCCGACGACATTATTGCCATTTCCAAATCGTTTAATATTGAGGCTCAAATTGTGGGAAGGGTAGAGGAGAGTCTTGTTAAAAAATTGACAATTTCATCCGAATTTGGGGAGTTCGTCTATTCCTAAATACGATTCCATTTGAATCCTCGTTCCTATTTAAAATAACTGCTATGGGGCGAAAAGAGTTTTTGCGGTCAATGGGTGCCGGCGCTACCTTTGACTTGCTACTTCCATATGTTACAGGTTGTTCTTCAAATCGGTATGAAGCCCTTGATACATCTGAGCAACCCACTGGCGTGGATTTCACTATAGATTTGGCCAATCCCGACTATTCAAGACTCAATGCCAATACAGGATTTGCCTTGGTCATGTCAAATTCAAGTGATGGTTTGACCGATACCCATAGGCCATTAAAGGTCTTCAATAAACAAGCTGAAGAAGACATCTTGTGTATTTTTGAATAATCTGAAACTACTATAATGAAAAATAGCTGTTTATTTCTTGTTTTCCTCTTTTCCATTGCAGGAAATGCCCAAGATTGGCAGACGAACTTTGATTCTGCTCTGGCAGAGGCTTTGGCGGAAAACAAGCCATTGCTCCTTGTATTTTCAGGTTCAGATTGGTGTGCGCCCTGTATAAAATTAGATCGGTCGATATGGCAATCCGAGGAGTTTCAAACACATTCGGAAAAGAATTATGTATTGTACAAGGCGGACTTCCCTAGAAAAAAGAAAAATCAACTTGATAAATCGATTAGTATCCAGAATAATGCTTTAGCGGAAAGGTATAATCCTAAAGGATATTTACCCCTAGTATTGATATTGAACGAAAATGGTGAGGTATTGGGGAAAACAGGTTTTCAGAACATTCCTCCAAGCGCTTATATTGACCTTCTAGATTCCTTTGATAAGTGAAGCGACACCTCAAAATATTGTTGTTGTTCTTAAGCTTTGGGCTTTTTGCCCAAAGGGGAGATGACGTCGTGGTCAAAAAGAGCCTACAGCTCATGGGTACCGATTTCGAAATCAGTGTAGTGGCTCCCACCCAAGAAATTGGGTACATCAACATTGATGAGGCTGTTTCTGAAATCAAACGGATAGAAGCGATGATTTCTTCGTGGGATGAAAATTCTGAAACATCAAAAGTAAATCGCAATGCTGGGAAACAACCGGTAAAAGTGAGTAGGGAGTTGTTCGAACTGGTGGAGCGGGCGAAAAAGATATCTGAAGTGACCGATGGGGCTTTTGACATTTCGTACGCTTCAATGGATAACATTTGGGCGTTTGACGGTACCATGCGCCACATGCCTATAAAAACCAAGATTGCAGCATCAATCGAAAAAATAGGATATCAAAACATTATTTTAGATGCTGAAGAACAAACTATTTTTTTAGCTGAAAAGGGAATGAAAATAGGTTTTGGGGCGATTGGTAAAGGGTATGCTGCTGATAGGGCCAAGGAGCTTTTGATTTCTAAAAAGGTACGTGGCGGCATAGTGAATGCTTCTGGAGACCTTACTACTTGGGGTACTAGGGAAACTGGTGAAAAATGGATGGTCGGCATTACCAATCCGTTGAAAAAAGACCGTATCTTTTCATGGCTACCAGTGGTAGAATCATCTGTTGCCACATCAGGCAATTATGAAAAATACATTATGTTGGACGGAAAAAAATATTCCCATATCATTGATCCTCGAACAGGCTATCCGACCAGAGGAGTGAACAGTGTTTCTATTTTTGCAAAGCGGGCCGAACTTTGTGATGCGCTGGCCACTGCTGTTTTTATTATGGGCAGGGATAGTGGTATTCATTTGATCAATCAGTTGGAAGGTGTTGAGGTGGTACTCATTGATGGGGAAAATAAAATACATAAAAGCGCGGGTATCCGTTTTGATAATAACCAGGCCCAACAAAGGAAGTAGTATGAAAAAGGTATTGATTTTATTGGTGTTGATTATGGTGTCATCGTCGTGTGTGGCGGTCAAGGAATATGAAAAGGTATATTTGAACGACGAAGAGATGCTGCTTGGATTCAAAAGTTCGGAGCGTTTTGAAACCACTTTTCAGATTTATAGAGAAGCGGCTGCAGGGGCAAACGGGGGCAAGACCGGCGGCGGTTGCGGATGTAATTAAGTGAGACCAAAATTTTGCTTGCAAAATTTTATTGGTCGAACTTACCCTGAGCGCAGTCGAAGGAACTTTAAAATAGCTAGAGAATTGAATAGATCAGATTATGTTTTCTTTTATTACTGGAGATATTTTCTTCATAACTTCTTACAGAACATGACCTTTGGGTTGAAGTGGGGTTCAATTAAAAACAGTTAAACCAAAATAATGGTGTTTCGTATTTTTAGTCTTCTGGGTTTTTGTATCGGTTTTGTTGTAACGGCCCAAGACAATAATACGTCTTATAAAAAAAGGGTTTTAGAGACCAGTGAGCTTGAAACACTTTTTAGTTATTACAGCCAAGACGGTTCCAATGCTGCTGTTACCGGCGGTGAAGGTACGGAAGAATTGACCGATGCAACCTCGACCTTGGTATTGCGAATGCCCTTGAACGATGATGATATTTTGACCATAGATGCCGGTGTCTCTGCGTATACTTCTGCTTCTTCCAGCAATTTAAATCCATTTGATGGCAGCGGTGATGCCAATGCATTTGATGCTTCTTCAGGAGCCTCGCGCTCAGATTTATTGGCCTATTTTAGTCCCACCTATACCCATAGTACTGATGACAGAAACGAGATTTGGAGTGCCAATGCCTATGTATCTACAGAATACGACTATTTCTCACTTGGTTTCGGAGGGAGCTATACCCGACTCTTCAATGAAAAGAACACTGAATTTTCTGTAGGGGGGCAAGTATATTTAGATTCATGGAACTCTCAATATCCCATAGAATTACGTGGGGGATTTGCCGGAGCAACTCCCGGTTATGACCCAAACTTTATCCCTTTTGTTGATGAGAATAGAAACTCATATTCCCTCTCATTGTCCATTTCACAAATTTTGAGCAAGCGTTTGCAAGCTTCTCTTTTTGCCGATATTGTTTTGCAGAACGGACTATTGAGCACCCCCCTGCAACGCGTATATTTTGGCGATGTTGATGATTTCTTTTTGGAGGGATTTCAATTGGCTGATGATGTTGAGCGCTTGCCTGAAAATCGGTTGAAGTTACCCATTGGTTTTAGATTGAATTATTACTTGAACGATTTTGCCATTTTAAGAAGTTATTATCGTTTTTATTACGACGATTGGGGTATTCTTTCCCACACGGCCAATATTGAAGTGCCTTTGAAATTGAGTGATAAATTTACCATATATCCGAATTATCGTTTTTACTCCCAGACAGCGGCAGATTATTTCTTTGAAAAAGAACGAGCTGTTTCTTCTTTGGATTTTTACACCTCAGATTTTGATTTGTCTCAGTACACTGCCAATCAATACGGTATCGGTATTCGGTATAAAGATATTTTTACCTCCGCTAAATTCTTGGTTTTTGGATTAAAGACCATTGATTTGCGCTTTGCCTACTATGATAGAAGCGCACAGCTTGATGCCACTCTAGTGAGTTTGGGAACCACTTTTGTTATCGATTGAGTCCGTTCAAAAATTGTAAATTCGCAACCTGACGACGAACGGAATATGCTTGATAAACTCAATATAGTAAAACAACGCTTTGATGAGGTTTCTGATCTTATCATTCAACCCGACATTATAGCGGATCAAAAGCGATATGTAAAGCTCAATAAGGAATATAAAGACTTAAAGCTCTTGGTGGAGAAAAGGGAAGCCTACATTACCTTGTCCAATAACCTTAATGAAGCAGAAGAAATTATCGCTGATGGCACCGATGCTGAAATGGTTGAGATGGCCAAAATGCAAATGGAGGAGTCGAAAGATGCATTGCCCAAATTAGAGGAAGAAATTAAGTTTTTGCTGATACCCAAAGACCCTGAAGACGAAAAGGATGTCGTTATGGAAATCCGTGCTGGAACCGGGGGTGATGAGGCCAGTATTTTTGCTGGCGATCTTTATCGCATGTATGCGAAATACTGTGAGGGTAAAGGCTGGAAAACCAATATTATTGATTTGAACGAGGGCACTGCCGGTGGATATAAGGAAATTCATTTTGAAGTATCGGGAGAAGACGTTTATGGCACCCTAAAATTCGAGGCAGGCGTGCATCGCGTACAGCGAGTACCGCAGACCGAGACACAGGGTCGTGTGCATACCAGTGCAGCCACTGTTATGGTTATACCCGAAGCGGAGGAATTTGATGTTCAGGTTGATCCCAAAGACGTGAGAATTGATTATTTCTGTTCCTCGGGTCCCGGAGGTCAGTCGGTCAACACGACCTACTCTGCAGTTCGCTTGACTCATATTCCCACAGGCATTGTTGCGCAATGTCAAGATGAAAAATCACAACACAAGAACAAGGATAAGGCCTTTAAGGTACTTCGTTCTCGATTATACGATTTGGAGTTGGCAAAGAAACAGGCAGAAGATGCCGCCAAGCGAAATTCACAGGTCAGCAGTGGCGATCGATCGGCAAAAATCAGAACATACAATTATCCTCAGGGTCGGGTAACGGACCATCGTATCGGATTGACCTTATATGATCTTCAGAATATCATCAATGGTGATGTACAGAAGATTATTGATGAGTTAATGCTCGTTGAAAACACTGAGAAGCTAAAAGAGGCCTCAGAGATTTTTTGATTCTCATATTGTCCGTTCGAGCGCAGTCGATAATAGTGCGGACCAAACCAAATTTCACCCTCGACTGCGCTCGAGCCGACCTCAAATGAAAATAGAATCGTTAGTTGACCAAATCAAAAAAAAACAGTCTTTCCTTTGCGTGGGGTTGGATACCGATTTGGAAAAAATACCACCGCACCTCTTAAAAGAAGATGCCCCCATTTTTGCCTTTAATAAAGCCATTATTGATGCCACTCAAGAATACTGTGTTGCTTATAAACCGAACATTGCCTTCTATGAAGCCTATGGATTAAAAGGCTGGAAATCGCTGGAAAGAACCATTCAATACCTAAACACAAATTATCCGGAGCAATTCACGATTGCTGATGCCAAAAGAGGTGATATTGGTAATACCTCCACGCGATATGCCAAAGCATTTTTTGAGGAATTGAACTTTGATTCCATTACCATTGCACCATATATGGGCAAGGATTCCATCGAACCTTTTTTGGCATTTGAGAATAAACATACCATTTTATTGGCACTGACATCAAACCAAGGAGCTTTCGATTTTCAGACCAAAGACATAGGGGAAACAAAACTATACCAACATATTATAAAGACCTCATGTACTTATGAAAATGCAGAAAGGTTAATGTATGTTGTAGGGGCCACCAAAGCGGAATTTTTAAGTGAAATCAGGGTGATTATTCCAAATAGCTTTTTATTGGTGCCCGGAGTAGGCGCACAAGGAGGAAGTCTAAAAGAAGTTTGCCGATTCGGAATAACAAAAGATATCGGACTTCTTATCAACTCGTCCAGAGGAATTATTTATGCTTCTCAAGAAGAAGATTTTGCAGAGGCAGCCAGCGCCAAGGCAGAATCCATACAAAAAGAGATGAAGAATGAGCTGGGTAAAATTTAAACCAGCGATTCCAAAGCTTTTTTGAAGCTTTTTGCCTTTCCTTCGAAAAAGTCTGCCAATTGCGCGTCAATACCCGAAGAGTGGCTAGCCCTCTCAAGAAATCGGTGATATCGTTGTTCAAGAATAGCTATCGCACTGCTGCCACTTGTGATGGGCTTTACGGCTCCAATTCTGCAATATTGATTGTTCATAGTAGAAGATTTGTTATCTCAAATTTACATTTAAATACGTTGATAACGTGTTGGGTAGATGTGGTATACAACTAAAAATCAGGAAGTTTGTCTAATTTTAACCTAGTTTTAGTACTTGCTGCTCCCGTGAGGGTGGTTCGTTGGTGAAATTTTAACGTACATTTATTAAAAAATATCTTGATCCATTACACTACATATCTTCATTCAACATCTAAAGAATGGGTCACCTTTGTTCACGGAGCTGGAGGTAGTTCAACGATTTGGTACAAACAACTTCGTGATTTTAAAAAGCATTTTAACATATTGTTATTGGATTTAAGGGGACATGGAAATTCCCAACCCAATATCAAGGACGCCTTTAGTGATAAATATACTTTTGATTCCATTACAGACGATATTATTGAGGTCATCGATTATGAGGGCATTTCAGACTCACATTTTGTTGGTATTTCATTGGGCACCATATTGATACGAAACTTGGCAGAGAAACACCCTGAACGGGTATCCAGTATGATTATGGGGGGCGCTATAATGAAACTCAATTTTAGGTCACAGGTATTAATGCGTTTGGGTATTCTTTTTAAATCTGTGGTTCCTTATTTATGGCTTTATAAATTTTTTGCCTTCATTATCATGCCAAAAAAGAATCATCGAGAGTCGCGTTCATTGTTCGTGCGAGAAGCCAAAAAACTATATCAAAAAGAATTCATTCGATGGTTCAAACTGACGTCGGAAATCAATCCACTACTTCGCTTCTTTAGGATGGCCGATATTAAAATTCCGACGCTTTACATTATGGGACAGGAAGATTATTTATTTCTTCCTACCATTCAAAAAATAGCTAAAACGCACCAGACGGCAAGTTTGTTTGTGGTGCCGGATTGTGGTCACGTGGTGAATGTAGAGCAACCCCATGTTTTCAACAAAGAAGTAATCGGTTACCTTAATGGTATATAGTCTTAAACCAAAAAAGCCAGTTCTCCAACTGGCTTTTAAACTAACTAACTCAAAAAAAGGCTAACTCAAATAACTCGGAACAAAATTCTATTTTCTGAACTTGATTAAGGTTAACTAAACTTTATCAATTGATTATAATTGCTTTGTTTTCTTGAAGTTATAACGGAGATAAAAAATATATATTGCGGTATCGTACTTTTAAAATTAGTTAAACCGCAAATACGCAATTGGGACTATGAAAATTAAGTAAAGATGACGGTTTTGTTATTATATACCATAGTTTTATGGTTAATATGAAGTGCTACGGCTCTGGCAAGAACTATTTTTTCTAAATCCCTCCCCTTTGAAATAAAATCCTTAATGCTATGGCTATGGGAAACTGTGGTCACATCTTGTTCAATAATGGGCCCTTCATCAAGTGCTTCGGTCACATAATGGCTTGTGGCCCCAATGATTTTTACGCCACGCTTGAACGCTGCGTGGTAGGGTTTAGCTCCTGCAAAAGCGGGTAAAAAAGAATGATGGATGTTAATAATTTTATTCGGATAGGAAGAAATTAGGCGTGGGGAAACAATTTGCATGTATCTGGCCAGAACAATAAAATCTATCTTATGGTCTTGGAGTAACTGTAGCTGTTTTTCTTCTGCTTCCTGTTTGCTTTCTTTTGAAATTGGAATATGGTAATAGGGAATATCAAACTGTTGGGCAATAGATTCCAAATCTTGATGATTACTTAAGATAAATGGTATTTCAACATTTAGTTCCCCCGAACGGTACCGGCTTAACAAGTCGTAGAGACAGTGGCGATATTTTGACACAAAGATGGCCATTTTGGGTGTTTTTTCTTCTAAATGAAAGCTCCACTCCATAGAATAAGATAAAGCCAGTGCATTTTGGAAATCGTTTTGGAATGGACCGGGTACAAAAGAATCATCAAAATCTGCTTCGAGGCGCATGAAAAAGACCTTAGCCTGTTTGTCAACATGTTGATCCAGATAAATGACATTTCCATCTTTTTTATAAATGAAATCCGTTACGGCATGAATAATTCCCGTTTTATCGGGGCAGTGAACGAGAAGGGTTAGTTTCATTTTGTTCCTATTTTAGGCTGGATAAAATTATTTAATCTAAAACATATAGTCCTTATTAGAAAACATTAAGGCTATTCAATCATGATATAATGATATGTTATAAATGCTAGTATCCTCTGTAATCAGTTTTATCACATCAATCGAAGTAACAGAGAGACATATTTTGAAACCTATCTTCGATATTATTGGGTCAAATGAATTTTAGGTCTTCGTGATATGTAATGCGCTGAAACCTTAAACGTGCATAGTATCTCATTGGTCGTATAAGCGGGGGCATTTGGGGGTAACGAATAGGTTAGGTTGAATCTTGGCGCATCAAGATATAACTGAGAAAAGATTACTTTTTCTTAAATCAATTAAACGAAGTTATCTTGTTAAGCCATAAGGAGGCTGCTCAAAATTAAAAGTTATCATTTAACAATGACTTTCGCCACTGTTTGAATGATTTTCTAAAGGTTCTGAGCTCATTACGCAATAGCTGTAGGTATTCCTTCTCCTTAATTCCGTCACGCTCCAGACCATTGCAATACGAAACTAGATTTTTGGTAATGATACTAATAAAAGTGGTATTTTTTCTACGGGCATCAATGGAAGTTGTGCTGTAGACCTTCTCGATAGTTTCTGGTAGTAATGAGGCATCAGTGGCTAAAGACGCAGCAATAATAGCTCTGAGTCCAATATTTTGACTTTTAAAGACAGGCTTGTCAGGTGTAAAATGTTGCGCCAATGCATCACTTAAATCGCGTAAAACAAGTGAGTTTCTATATACAGGTAAAGTGTTGAAAGGAGTATTCTTCATTAAAGCCTCATTTATTAAAATATAAAATTACTAATGAAAAAAATCAGCTATCTTTAAATATTAAAGCTAAAACCTTTTTATTATTTAGATTTTAACTAATAAAACCATATTTCTTTTGGATTTTAAAATTGATGCTTTAAGTACGGAAATCTTACTCTGTTTGCAGCAGAATGCTCGAATGAGCTTTACACAAATAGGAAAAAAAATTGGGCTCACTTCCCCTGCCGTCGCAGAACGAGTAAAAAAGATGGAAGATATAGGTATCATTGAAAAATATGCTACACATATCTCCTACGCTAAACTTGGTTACCAGCTTAAAGCAATCATAACCTTGAGGGCATTTGTGGGAAAATTACGTCCCTTTTTAGATAAAGTCGATACCTTTAAAGAAGTGATTAATTGTTATCGTATAACTGGAAATGAGAATATTGTCATGGAAGTTGTGATTAAAGATCAGGTGCACTTAGAAAAGTTCATTGATCAGTTAATAAGCTATGGAGAAACCAGAACTAATATTGTATTATCAAATATTGTTTCCAACTCCCCGGTATTGGAATCAAAGAATGAATGAAAGCTTAAATATTTTTTGGCGAGGTTTTTGCTACGGTAGAGGTATGAAAAGAATATACCTTTCACTTGCCTCTGCCTTACTTTTTGTTTCTTTTTATCAACTGAGTGCGCAGGGGTTGAGTCTTAGAAAAGGCATCATAATCGATTCGCTGAAGGTTCAAGATTCCATTCAAGACTCCTTTTCACTTTTCTTGCCCCAGACATTCCAATTAAAAGATAAATGGCCCTTACTTATGGTATTTGATATGAAGGGTCAAGGAAAAAAAGAAATGGCCAAATTCGTTAAAGTGGCCAATCGCTATAATTATATTTTGGCAGCCTCAAATGAAATTTATGATACCGTTTCCCTTACAGAGAATATGTTGAAAACGAAACGATTGGTAGAACACTTAGCACGTTTGTTACCGATAAACCAATCTCGAATATATACCGCGGGTATTGAAGAGGGTGGTCGTTTTGCCAACTTGGTACCCATCTTCTTGAAAGATGTTGCTGGAACGATTTCAGTAAATGCAGCCATTGCCAATACCGATCTTTTAAATGCTAAAAATTCGTTTCATTTTATTGGGGTTGTAGACAAATCGAATTTTAATTATCCAACTCTTTTGAAGGATGAGAAGCTTTTGAACGGATTTAAATTTCCTAATAGTATTCTTTTAAACGGGAGCACATCAATGGAAGATTTCACCAGTGGGGTAGCCCAGGCTATCCGATATTTCGAACTTCAAGACATGCTCAAAGGTAATGTGACCAAAGACTCCATCTTAATTGAAAAGTTTTATGCCGAAGATTTAGGGCGTATTAATATACTGCAATCAAAAAGAATGTATTTAAAGGCGAATAGGGCGATGGCTGAGACATTGAATTCCTTTAGGGCGTTCAAAGACATGGATTCACTGCGAGAGCGAAAAAAGAACTTGAAGCGATTAAAGGGTTTTCGAGCCCAAAAAAGGGAGGAAGAGGCTGCACTTTTTAAAGAGACCCTTTTACAAGAAGATTTTGTGTATTATTTGGAGGAGGACGTATTGACCTACAATTTCAATAATTTGGGTTGGTGGAGCTATCAAAAAGAGCAAATCGATAAATATAAGTCCAGTAGTATAGCCGCTGAGCGCCAAATGGGTCAGCGCTTAGATGGATATATCAATGCCTTGATAAAAGATAATATTGATTTGGTCAAAAATCAAAATACCGTTGACGAAGAAGCATTGGTATTTTTATACATGCTAAAGACGGTTACCGAGCCAAATAATTTTGATTACTACCTTAAAGTAGCTTCAATAGCTTCTAAAAATGAGGATTTTGGCACAGCACTTTTTTATCTCGAGGAAGTCCTGAAAAATGGTTTTAAATCAAAGGAAACTCTGTACAACATACCCCATACGGCTTTGCTACGAATTACGCCCGAGTTCAATTCTTTGATTAAAAAGTATTTTGATAACGCCCGCTACAAAATTATTGAACGATAAACCTTGGTACATTTTCAACATTCCAATCGATGACCAGTCCTTTGGCCAAAGATTGTGCGATTTCTTTTCCATATAGAACTTCAGAAAGATATAGTGCGGCTTCGAAGCTTTTAGCACCACCCGCAGAGGTAATATATTTTCCATCATGTACAAAGAGCACACTATCCTTGACGTTCAACTGGGGAAACATTTTTTTGTAGGCTTCAATGTCACTAGGAAAAGTTGCAGATGATACCTCGTCCAACAAGCCAGCTTTGGCGAGTACAAAGGCACCATCGCAGTGTGAGGTCATAAAGAGCGCGTCTCTATCCACTTTCTTGACAAAGTTTAACATCACCGTATCCTTCAGGTCACTATCAAGATGGTGCTCGGCACTGGGTATGACCAAAATATCAATCTTTGGTAATATATCTTCTGTGTAATTAAAATCAGGGAGGATTCGAACACCTTCAAAAGAGGTAATGGCAGTTGAAGTATTGGCCACAGTAAAGGTATTCATGGCCTTAATGTTCTTTCTATACTGCGTGTGCTGAAAAATATCAAAAGGTGCAGTAAACTCGGTATTATATACCCCATCCATCAGTAAAAAAGCTACATTGTAACGATTCTCCATGAGTTTTGGGGATATCCTTTCCTCAATATTTTTTACCTCTTGTTGATTTTGACAGCCTGTAAAAAGAACTACAGAAGCAATAGATAGGATCATTGTTTTCATCCAAATAAATTTTAACAAAAGGTACAATTCCTTTAGAAAAGATTGCTGACGTATTTTTGTAATATGAAATACTATTGCGTTTTACTTTTTTCGATTCTGTCATTTTCCTGCGGAAAAGGGAAAAAATATCATGATACCAAACCCACAACAACCAGTGAGATACCTACTAATTTAAAGGCCATTCTTAAGCACCAAGAAAAAAAGAATGAAGAATTTCGAGACCCTGAGCGTTCTCCACTTCCCGATCGATACCGCATGAATTTTGAAGGTTTGAATTTTTTTCCGCCGGATACAAACTATATTCTAACGGCACATTTTGAACGTACACCAGGTTCAAAACCATTTCAAATGCCTTCTACTACCGATGAAAGTACTTGGGAGGTGGTGTATGGTATCCTTCATTTCACACTCAATGGTGAAGAACGGCAACTGGAAGTATATCAAGGGCTAGAACTCAGAAATCGACCTGGTTTTAAAGATTACCTGTTTTTACCCTTTTTGGATTTGACCAATGGTGAGGAAACGTATGGAGGAGGCAGATATTTAGACTTAAAAATTCCCAAGTCAGACACTATGGTTATCGATTTTAACAAGGCTTATAACCCATACTGTGTTTACAATAAAAAATACTCCTGCCCTTTGGTGCCAAGGCAAAATTTTATGAGTACCAAAGTAATGGCAGGAGAAAAGGATTTTTTAAAATAGTTTTTGTTTTTTATTATATCCCTTAGCAAAAACATGATTTTAAACAGCTAAAGGAGTGGATTTTATGCTTATTTACTATCAAACATTCACCTTTTTAATCGAAATTTTCATTTGACTTGAATTTAGTAGTTGCCCTATTATCAGTTAGTGTTGATTCATTCTAAAATCCGCGTAGGCATCCATACCGTGTTCATGAATGTCGAGACCTTCGAGTTCTTCAATTTCCGATACACGTAACCCAACAACCTTTTTAATGGAAAAAATAATGAGAAATCCTGTGAGGGAACAGAAAGTTGCAACGACTCCTACGCCTGCCAATTGCACCAAAAATTGATCCACTCCAGCTTTAGAACCAAAAAGGCCAACGGCTAAGGTACCCCAGATACCACATATCAAATGGACCGTGACGGCACCAACTGGATCATCTAATTTTAATTTGTCTATAAGTGCTACACCGAATACAATTATCACACCAGCAATGAATCCTATAATAACCGCCTCGTTTGGTGACATGAGATTGGCCCCGGCTGTAATGCCAACTAGTCCCCCCAAGATACCATTTAAAAACATCGTGAGGTCATATTGTCTGTATCGAAGCGCAGAAGTGATAAAGGCTGAAACCCCACCTGCTGCTGCTGCGAGACTTGTTGTGACCAATACCAATGAAGTAGCCTCCGGATCTGCCGAAAGTACCGAACCACCATTAAAACCGAACCAACCCAACCAGAGAATCAAAACGCCAGCAGCAGCTAAAGGAAGGTTGTGACCGGGGATGGCCCTTGGTTTTCCATCATCCCCAAATTTTCCGATACGCGCCCCAAGAAGGTAAATGGCGATCAAAGCGCCCCAACCTCCAACAGAGTGAACCAAAGTTGAACCGGCAAAATCGTAAAACCCATCGGCACTACCGTAAGACAATGTATACAAAAAGCCTTCGCCCCATTGCCATGAGCCTACTATTGGATAGACCAAACCAACATACAATACCGTGAATACCATGAATCCACCAAGTTTTATGCGTTCTGCCACAGCTCCTGAAACAATGGTTGCTGCCGTTGCGGCAAACATACCCTGAAATAAAAAGTCGGTCCACCATGTATACCCTCCGTCTGCATATTCAGGGGTCATCCCATTTTCAGGGGCAGTTATTCCAAACCCTGCAAATTTTAGGAGTCCCATATCACCTTCTTCAAAACCTGGGTACATGAGGTTAAACCCACCTATATAATAAAGCAAAAGCCCAGCGGTGATTATGAATACATTTTTAAAAAGGATATTGACCGTATTTTTTTGGCGAGTCAATCCAATTTCTAAAAATGAGAACCCGAGGTGCATGAAAAACACCAATGCGGTACATATCATCATCCAAACGTTGTTCGCTGTAAATAATCCTGCTTCCATAATTTTCGTATCTAATTTGAGTTAGTTTTGTTTTAGTTGATGCCTGCGTAACCGCTTTCACCTGTTCTGATTCGATAGGCTTCGCTCACTTCCGAAACAAACACTTTTCCGTCGCCCACATTACCTGTTGCCGCGGTTTTTATTAATGTTTGAACTGTTTTTTCCAAGAAATCATCAGATACCACAATAACAAGATATCTGCGTTGAATATCACTGGTACTATAGGTAATACCTCGATATACATGACCTTGTTTCTCATTGCCCACTCCAGTTACATCCCAATAGCTGAAAAAGTTGACCTCAATTTCATGAAGTGCTTTTTTGACCTCATCAAACTTTGATTTTCGAATAATTGCCTCGACTTTTTTCATATTTGATTTTGTTAGTTAACAAATCAAATATATACGAATAGGAAAGTAACACTAAACAATTAAGGAGTGGATGTAGAATTTTTATGGGGTTCTTTTAAAAGCCTACCTTTTGTTAAGGTTGTGTTAATATAGGGTTATGATTTTTGAGAAAATTTGTGAGGTTGATAAAAGCTATTGCCTAGAAGTGATAATTTTTATCCAGATGTGGATATCACTTTATTTACGCTGGAGAAAACAACAAAAAAGAAAAAATTAGACAATTTTCGATACCCAAAGGCCAAGAACGACGGCTGAAATACCAATGATAATACTTGAAGAAAAGTAAAGGATGAAATGAAGAAGTTCTCCCGATTTAATCAAGGAATATTTTTCAAATACAAAAGTAGAGAAGGTCGTAAACCCACCACAGAATCCTACAACCAGGAGCAATACTTGATTTTCATTCAAAAATTTTCCTTTGTTGAAGAAGCCCAATAGGAGCCCAATCAGAAAACAACCGATAATGTTGGAAAGAAAAGTACCCAAAAAAAAATTCTTGAAGAAAGGATTCAATCCTTTTGACATTATGAACCTAAGGGCACTACCAAAGCCACCTCCTGCAAATACCAATAAAACTTGCTTCATGCCCTTAAAGGTAAGGACTAAACCGCTTTTTTGTATTTGGATTCAGAAAATTCAGTAGGGGGAAGCTTGATGATATCTTTATCATCAGAAAATTTCTGAAATGTTTTTTTGAATCCCTCCATGGCACCATTAACACTAAAAAGTAACAGAAGTCCATTGATGGTAAGCAAGACAAATAAAATACTAAAAAAAGTAATCATTGCAATTGTACGATGTATATCACAAAAGTACGTCTTTTCCTATCTTTTAGGTGATGATTACGACAAATGTTGTCAAAATGTTCATTTTTGTGGCATACACAATAATATTGTTAATTTTTAAGAAGCTGCTTAATGACAAACAGAAAAATTACGAAACCGATAAAGGTAAGGAGCACCCATTTGACCCCTTTGTAGTTTTTTTGATGGAGGGCCTTGTCTTTCTTGTACGTCAATATCATTAAAACGATGAATGAGATGATAAATACAATCGCAAAAATGGCTTGACCCGTGGAGAACATACTTTTTCTTATTTTCAGCAAAACTAACTCAATTAAAAGAAATTTGATGAAAGAAAAATTACATGCGGTCAAGACGTTTCACAAAGCATTTGGGCTAGGCGTATTGGGCGAACCTAAAGCTAATTTGGGTAAAGACAAGAACCTATTGCGTTATAAATTGATGCGAGAAGAAAATGAAGAGTATTTAGAAGCTGCCACAGAAGGTGATCTTGAAGAAGTGGCAGATGCGTTAGGCGATATGCTGTACATTCTTTGTGGCACCATCTTGGAACACGGCATGCAGTATAAGATTGATGAGGTATTTGAAGAGATTCAGCGCAGTAACATGAGTAAACTAGGTGCCAATGGAAAACCCATATACCGAGAAGACGGTAAAGTTTTAAAGGGGCCTAACTACTTTAAGCCAAATATTGCCAAAATTTTAAAAGAATGAAAACCTATTCTTTCTTCAAATCACTTTCTGTCGCCATCCAAAGGAATCTTCTGCTCGATTGTACTGAATATCGGTAATACTCTTTCTTAAGACTTCGGCGTAACTCTTATCAAGTTGGGGCAATTCATAATCCATGCCTTGATAACCAAAACCTGAAATAGGGGAAATTACGGCTGCCGTACCTGCACCAAACATTTCTTTCAAAGAACCATTTTGCGCAGCGTCAACTACCTCCGATACTTTTACTTTTCGGACCTCAGTTTTAATACCCATGAAAGAGGCGAGTTCTAAAATGCTCTTTCGGGTAATTCCGTCAAGTATGCGATCACTTGTTGGGGCGGTCAACAAGGTATCTCCAATACGAACAAAAATATTCATGGCGCCTGCTTCTTCAATATATTCGTGATGGTGGTCATCTGTCCATATCACCTGCTGGTAGCCTTTTTCGGCGGCCAGTTTAGTGGGATAAAATTGGGCGGCATAATTACCTCCCGCTTTTGCATAGCCCACACCTCCGTTGGCGGCGCGTGCGTATGTTTCTTCGATAAGTACCTTCACCTTACCTGAAAAATAGGCACCTGAAGGAGCCAAGGCAATCATAAATTTGTATTCGTCAGCTGGAGAGGCGTGAAAACCTGTCCCTGAAGCGAACATAAAGGGTCGTATGTACATCGAGCTACCCGGTTGTGTCGGAATCCAATCTTTTTCGAGCTCCAAAAGAGCTTTTAGCCCATCCATGAAATAGTCTTGTGGAATTTCAGGTATAGCCATTCGTTGTGCCGAGGTATTTAAACGGGAGTGATTGTCAAGTGGACGAAATAACCAGACATGGCCATTTTCATCTTTATAGGCCTTCATTCCTTCAAAAATGGACTGCCCATAATGAAATATTTTTGAGGCCGGGTCTAGGGTGAGTGGTTGATAAGGCACTATTTTTGGAACGTTCCAAATCCCGTTTTTGAAATCAGCAACCAACATATGGTCTGTGTAGACACTACCAAATGTAAGATTGTTGAAATCAACTTCATGGATTTTGGTTGCTTTTGATTTTTCTACGGTGATATTATTCGATTGTACCTCCATATGTGTATTTTTATAGATATAAAATTAATTATTTCCCTTTGGTTAGTAATGGCAATGTGCTACAATATTTTAGATATGTTAAATACCTCTCGTTTTTTGAACAAATCTTCTTTTTTTAACACTTTTTGTAGTGTTGTTCTGATGCTGGTATCCTTCAATATTTTTTCTCAAAACTCGGAACATGGAGCAAGGTTTGAATTGGATAAGGATATTCAGATGTCAACAGCCTCTTATGATTCCATAAAATCAAAAGATTCTTTAAACATTCAAATGAAGGGAACAATTACCGATGTTTGTCAGGCGAAAGGCTGTTGGATGAAAGTCAATTTAGCTGACAATAACGAAGTTTTTGTGCGGTTCAAGGATTATGGTTTTTTTGTTCCTACCGATTCGGCGGGAAAAGAGGTAGTGATAAACGGACTGGCTTTTGTAGAAGAAATGAGTGTGGAAGACCAGAGGCACTATGCGACGGACAAAGGGGCAGGTGAAGAAGAAATACAAAAAATCACGCAACCTAAACGCACCTTACACTTTGAAGCTTCTGGTGTTCGTATTTCAGAAAGATGAAACGCAATATCATTCTAACTGCCGACGGTTCGACCACCATAAGAATTGAGGATTGGAATGAGCAGTATCATTCGAAACATGGTGCAGTTCAAGAAGCTTATCACGTTTTTCTTCATAATGGTTTTTTTCATTTGGTTCAAAATCATATTTCGATTTTAGAGATGGGCTTCGGCACAGGATTGAATGCCTTGATTACATTTACAGAGGCCCAAAAATCAAATATAGAGGTGCGTTACGGTGGAATAGAAGCTTTTCCCGTATTGGAAGCAGAACTATCCCTACTGAACTATGTCGAGCAATTGGAGGACAAGACTTTGATCGAAGTGTTTTCAAAAATGCACACATTATCATGGGGTCAACCACATAAAATGAATACATATTTTTATTTTGAAAAACGTCAAAAAGACTTTTTTAAGGTTGAGGCTTTTGAAGAATTTGATTTGGTTTACTTTGATGCCTTTGGTCCTAGGGTACAGCCCCAGCTGTGGACCGTCACGCTTTTTAAAAAGATGTTTGACGCTTTGCGGGTAAATGGATGTTTGGTGACCTATTCTGCCAAAGGAAGTGTAAGAAGGGCATTGCAAGAAGTAGGTTTTATTGTCGAACGTTTACCGGGGCCTCCCGGTAAACGAGAAATGTTGCGCGCCTGTAATGTTTCTGGGTAATGGAGGGTAATTTGTCGATTTCCAAAGGTCAAGTTAAATATTGAACAATACTGTTAAATTGGTTTTAATAGTTGGAAACCAGATAGTTCAAACCTATATTTTTGTTCAAATTTAGTAGTATGAAGGTGTTGATTACAGGAGCAACCGGTTTGGTTGGGCAAGAATTAGTGAGACTGTTTAAAGAACAAAAGGTTCCGATACACTATTTAACTACGAGACGGTCTAAAATAGTAACTGAAGCTAATTATCAAGGATTTTATTGGAACCCCACTAAAGGTGAGATGGACAAGAACGCCTTAAAAGGGGTTACCGCCATAATTAACCTTGCCGGCGCTACCATCTCGAATCGCTGGACATCGGCTTACAAAAATGAAGTGCTCAATAGTAGACTAGATAGTCTCAAAACCCTTTATAAGGCAATTGAAAACTGTAAACAACTAGAAGTTCAAAGCTTTATTTCGGCCTCAGCAATTGGTATTTACCCGAATTCATTGACAACATACTACGAAGAAACCGAAACAAATCAAGATGATAGTTTTTTAGGAGCGGTCGTGGCCGCGTGGGAAAAAGAGATTGCAAATTTCAAGCAATTTGATTTCAATGTAGCCAAGATTCGTATAGGTCTCGTACTTTCGGACAAGGGTGGTGCGCTGCCCAAAATCGTTCAGCCTGTAAGTAATTATTTGGGTGCCGCTTTTGGAAGTGGAGAACAATGGCAATCTTGGATTCATATCACCGATTTGGCCAATATGTTCATTTATATCCTCGAAAATCAGTTAACAGGAACCTTCAACGGTGTCGCCCCTAATCCTGTGACCAACGCGAAAATGACAAAAGAAATTTCTAAAGTCTTAGGTAAGCCACTTATACTTCCTAATGTGCCAAAGGTTATGATGGAACTTATTCTTGGTGAAATGGCCTATTTGCTTTTTGCGAGCCAGCGTGTGAGTAGTAAGAAAATTGAAGAAGGTGGGTTTGTGTTTGCCCATCGAAATATTTGTACCGCACTTGAAAGTTTTTATGGTGGGGAATCCTGCCAAGAATCAAATGCTGAAGCTTCTTTTGAAAAGAACTACAGTTGAACATTCTAGGTTTATTAGAGTTGAAGTCCGCTGAACAGCGGATTTTTTATGCAATGCTGTGACATTTTGACATTTATTGCGCGAATGGCAGTACTTTTGCCGACCAAATAGAGATTTCAAAAACTATACGTATGGGCAAAAAAAGTAAGGTTAAAGAAATGGATGAAAGTGTCGAAGAGCAAAAATCCGTTGATGCGACTGAGCTTGATGAGGCACAAGATGAAAAAGGGTCGGGTGCAGAAGAGGTTTCTGAAGCGGAGCAACTTCATAACGAACTTGCCAAGGAAAAAGATAAGTTCTTACGGTTGTTTGCGGAGTTTGAAAATTTTAAAAAACGTACCTCCAAAGAGCGTATGGAACTTTTCAAGACGGCCGGTCAGGAAGTTATTGTGTCATTGCTTCCCGTGATGGATGACTTTGATAGGGCACTCAAAGAAATTGAAAAGACGGAAGAAAAAGAATTGCTTAAAGGTGTTGAACTAATCAATACTAAATTGAGGGAAACCTTAAAAGCAAAAGGTTTGGAAGAAGTCAAGGTAGGGGAAGGAGATGTATTTGATGCCGAAATTCACGACGCTGTAACACAAATTCCCGCTCCGGACGATAAATTGAAGGGTAAGATTATCGATGTGATTGAAAAAGGATTTAAGCTCGGTGATCGAATTATAAGACATCCTAAAGTAGTAGTGGGCAACTAAATAATATGAAAGAGGATTTTTACGACATATTGGGGGTATCAAAGAATGCCTCAGCTTCTGAAATAAAAAAGGCCTATCGCAAAAAGGCGTTGGAATACCATCCTGACAAGAATCCTGGTGATACCAAGGCAGAGGAGATGTTCAAAAAGGCCGCTGAGGCTTATGAAGTGTTAAGTGACCCTGATAAAAAGTCAAAGTACGACCAATTTGGGCATGCAGCCTTCGAAGGCGGAGGCTTTGGAGGCGGTGGAATGAACATGGATGATATATTCAGTCAGTTCGGTGATATTTTTGGGAGTGCATTCGGAGGAGGGTTTAGTGGATTTGGAGGATTTGGTGGTGGCCAACGGCGTGTGAAAGGTAGTAACCTTAGAATTCGAGTAAAATTGACTCTCGAAGAGGTAGCCAATGGTGTTGAGAAAAAAGTAAAGGTTAAACGGAAACTACAGGCTGACGGAGTAACTTATAAGACTTGTCCTACCTGTGGCGGAAGTGGACAGGTAACCAAAATTGCCAATACCATATTAGGCCGAATGCAGACTGCTACAACGTGCACCACTTGTGGTGGATCAGGACAAGTTATCGACAATCGCCCTAGCGGTGCCGATGTACAAGGCTTAAAAACGGTTGAGGAAACAGTCTCAATAAAAATTCCACCAGGTGTTGAAGACGGTATGCTACTTAAGGTATCAGGTAAGGGTAACGGAGCTCCTGGTAATGGTATTGCAGGTGATTTACTGGTGGCTATAGAAACACAAGAGCATTCTACCCTTAAACGCGAAGGGGATAATTTGCATTATGACCTATATATTAGTATATCAGAAGCGGTATTAGGCAGTTCTAAAGAAATTGATACAGTTGGTGGCAAGGTTCGCATAAAGTTGGAAGCCGGTATTCAATCAGGTAAAATTTTGCGCTTACGTGGTAAAGGCATTCAAAGCCTTAATGGATATGGCAGTGGAGATCTTTTGGTACATGTCAATGTGTGGACACCGAAGGAATTGACTCGAGAACAAAAAGAATTTTTCGAACGTATGCAGAATGATGAGAATTTTACGCCGAGACCAGAAAAGTCGGACAAGTCATTCTTCGAAAAAGTTAAAGACATGTTTTCATAGGAATACTATTAAACAAAAAGTGATTTTGTTTAACGAAAAAGTGTATATTTGACTCTGATACTGTAGACCAGTATCTAATTTTCTTTTTCATAGCAATTTTTTTCCCATCCTTAATTCTTTTAAGGGTGGGTTTTCTTTTTTATCCCATTAGAGTATGACTTTCTTCGTAAGCCGATTAAGGCAGGTAAAGCCCATCTTTTAGCATTTAAAATGGTGGTTTAGCGCAGTTCTTATCGTGATGTGCGTTTTGAAAACCAGCGGTCTGTTATTGACATGATAACTGAGAAACCCAATCTACCCTGTTAGATTCGACAAAAAATGCTGTATTTATCAAATTTGGAACGAGAAGGTTGAAAAAAGAAGTCCCTGTTTTACTCTTGCTCTGGTACCTCCTTTTTCTTCACCTTTTTATACAATGGTAAAAAGTAGGATAGGGTGTAGTTATAACCCACACCCCATTTAGCACCTTCGGTAACCTTATTGAAACCGGGTATCCAGAGGTTTTTGAAGTTGTCGGGATCTTTTTCACCCACTAAATGGCCGAGTCTGGCTGTAATCCCTATGTAAATATTCTTGATGACCTCCGCCTTCATACCGACGACAAATTCCAACCAGCTGGCGTTTAGCCCGGATAGTTCACGTGGTTCGGTACTTCCTATCAAAAGTTCATCTGGGCTAAAAATGCGATTGCTATTGAAATACCTAAAACCTTCGACCGTGCTGCTAAAGGTGCTGTAGGCGTAACGCCCACCGATATGGATTTGGTTACGCATGCCAAACCAATTGGTATAAGTGTTATAGTCGCCCCCTAGTTTGACGTAACTTCCTGAAGTAGTGTACTTATATAACGGTGTCTCGGCTAGTAATTCCTCTTGGGTGCGTTCTTCATTACCCAATTCTACTGCAAGCCACCAACGGTCACTTAATCTAAAATCACCAACAAGTTCAAGTCCATTGTAATTGTCCTTCAAAGCCCCAAGTACTTGACGGCTCAAGTCAACACCAACTCTAAGCCCGTAGCTATCTTTTCGAGCGATGGTATCATTCCCGCCTTCGGTCTGTGCCCATGTCATATATGCCACTAAAACGAAAAAGAGACTAATGAAATATCTGAACATGAATACGGTTTGATGCGGTAATATTTGATTCTATGATGTTGATGCTTTGAATCCAATCTTCTTCGGTAACTTCTCGTGGGATATCCAAATCAATATAGCTGGCGACAAACCCACACGCCCTTGAAACAAAACTGCTCTCAACGGTATAATTGAATTGCAGTTCGTCAATATTACCAATCTCGTTACCATCGTCGTCACTAGATGAACCCGATATGAATTGAAACGTCGTCGTGGTTTCTGAAATTCTAAGGGGCATACTAATGGAATCTGGAGAATTACTTCGGTCGGTAAAGCCATATTCCGTGGTACTGTTAAGAATACTATCGTTGTCGGTTGACAGAATCCTTAGATTATTGACACTTTTGAAGGTAGTATCCGTAATATCGTAAAACCCAATCACTAATAAAGGGGTGTCACCCTCGACGCAGATATCGTCTTTTTCGCATGACGAGAAATGGATAATTGCCATGAATAGCAATAAGATTGGGCACAATCGTTTCATTGGAGGAATACTATCGCTTTAATAAAAGTACTACATTTTCTACATGATGGGTCTGCGGAAACATATCTACAGGCTGTACTTGGGCTACTTTGTAATGCGAATCCATAAGTGCTAAATCACGCGCTTGTGTTGCGCTGTTGCAACTTACATAAACGATTTTTTCTGGAGCAATGTTTAACAATTGTTCAACAACTTTTTTGTGCATACCGTCTCTAGGGGGATCGGTAATAACGATTTCGGGTTGCCCCTGTTTTGCAATAAACTCATTATCAAAAACTGTTTTCATGTCACCAACAAAAAAATCGACATTTTCAACATTATTCTTTTTTGCATTGCTCTGTGCATCTTTTATGGCCTCGGGTATGGCTTCGATACCTACTACTTTTTTAGCCATTTTTGCCACGAACTGCGCTATTGTTCCTGTACCGGTATAAAGGTCGTAGACCAATTCATTCCCGGTCAATCCCGCAAAATCTCTGGCAATTTTATACAGTTCATATGCCTGCTCAGAATTGGTCTGATAGAATGATTTCGCGTTGATTTTAAAATGAAGTCCCTCCATTTCTTCAGAAATGTGGTCTTGTCCGTGATAGCAAATGACTTCTTGATCGTATAGGGTATCGTTTTGTTTTGAATTAATTACATATTGTAGCGATGTAATTTGTGGAAAGGTTTTCTTTAAATGGTCCAACAAGAGTTTCCTCTTTTCGATATCCTCTTTGAAAAACTGAACAACCACCATGATTTCTTTGGTTGATGTGGTTCGGATCATTACTGTTCGCAAAAGTCCGTCTTGTCGTTTGGGATTGAAGAAGGGCAAGTTATTGGCCTCGCCAAAGGATTTTATTTCCAGTCGGATGGCGTTTGATGGATTAGCCTGTAGATGGCATTTTTTAACATCCAGAATTTTATCCCACATACCTGGAATATGGAAACCAAGGGCATTTCGATTACTAATTTCAACATTCGATTGAATTTCTTCCTCAGAGAGCCAACGGGAATCAGAAAAGGAAAACTCCATCTTGTTGCGATAGAAATAATGCTTTTTTGCCCCTAGTATAGGCAAAATTTCCGGCAGTTCTACACCTCCGATGCGCCGTAGATTGTTCTCAACTTCTTTTTGTTTAAAATACAATTGGTGGTCATAGTCCATGTGCTGCCATTTACATCCACCGCAGGTACCAAAATGTTCACAGACGGGCTCCGTTCTTCGCTCTGAATAGTGATGAAATCTTATGGCCGTTCCCTCAAAGTATGCTTTACGCTTTTTATAAGTTTCTACATCAACAACATCTCCCGGCACGGCATTTGCCAAAAAAATAACCCTTCCATCTGGGGCTTTGGCTACTGCTTTGCCTTTTGCCCCTGCGTCGATAACGGTAACTTGCTCGAAAACCTGGCGTTTCTTTTTTCGCATTTGGCAAAAATAATGGTTACGGACGTTAAATAGAGAAGAAATGGGCGTGGCTTGGAAACCATGATGAAATGGTCGGACTAATGCTTGATAAATTAAAGCGAAACCAGTAAAACAATACATGTTTTATGTATCATCTACAGTAGATTCAGAGCTAAATCGAGTTGAACTTCAAATTTATATTTTGATCCGGAAAAATGACAACTTCCAAAGCAATTTATTTTTCTTATAAAATTATTTATAACTTTGACACTTCTACAAAGGATGATTTCTCTCCTACGCTGAATTTTCGACGCCCGTTGAAAGGATAAAGGTGCAGAAGGAATAAACATAGTTTATATCTTAAAAAATTAATTCATGTCAGTAGTTGACACACTTACTTCGCAAGATGCCATTGCATTGGAAGACCAGCACGGAGCACACAACTATCACCCTTTACCCGTTGTTTTGAATAGGGGCGAAGGCGTTTTTGTTTGGGATGTTGAAGGAAAAAAATACTATGATTTCCTTTCGGCCTATTCAGCGGTGAATCAAGGGCACTGTCATCCTCAGATTATTTCAGCGCTTAAAGAACAGGCCGAAAAGCTGACTTTGACTTCAAGGGCTTTTTACAATAATGTTCTTGGGCAATACACAAAGTTCATCACAACTTATTTCGGTTATGATAGGGTTCTACCAATGAACACTGGGGTCGAAGGTGGTGAGACGGCAGTAAAACTCGCTAGAAAATGGGCTTACAATGTCAAAGGGGTACCAGAAAATCAAGCTAAAATTATTTTTGTAGAAGGAAATTTTTGGGGTAGGACCCTAGGGGCAATTTCTTCATCTACCGACTCATCGAGCACAAATGGATTTGGACCCTTTATGCCTGGTTATGAAATTATTCCCTACAATGATCTCGAGGCACTTAAGAAGGCCGTTAGTGATGCCAATGTAGCAGCTTTTATGGTGGAACCCATTCAAGGTGAAGCGGGGGTATTTGTTCCTGATGATGGATATCTCAAAGCCGCTAATAAAATATGTAAGGAAGCCAATGTGCTTTTTATTGCAGATGAAGTTCAAACGGGAATTGCCAGAACTGGTAAGCTATTGTGTTGTCATCATGAAAATGTAAAACCCGATGTTTTGATACTTGGTAAAGCGCTATCTGGGGGTGTTTTTCCAGTTTCTGCAGTATTGACCAGCCATGAGATTATGTTGACCATAAAACCAGGTGAGCATGGATCTACTTTTGGCGGTAACCCTTTGGCGTGTACAGTCGCCATGGCAGCACTTGAAGTAGTCAAAGAAGAAAAACTGGCCGAAAATGCCGATACGTTGGGTACTATATTTCGTGCTGAAATGGAAAAATTGATTACTGAAACTGATTTGGTACGATTGGTTCGCGGAAAGGGACTTTTAAACGCTATCGTCATCAATGATACCGAGGAGAGCTCAACAGCATGGAATATCTGTCTGGCCTTAAAGGAAAATGGTCTCTTGGCCAAACCTACCCATGGTAACATCATTCGTTTCGCCCCTACGTTGGTCATGACCGAAGAACAGCTTTATGAGTGTATTGCAATCATTCGTAAAACGATATTGGAATTTGAACACTAAATTAAAAAAGCCCCAAAAGGGGCTTTTCTTTTAACGTGCTGCGCCGGCCGCTCCATTTCTATTGGCACGCCGTAGTTGCCGTTGAATTTTTTTGATAGCCGATTCTATTGATTTTTCAGGTTCAATAATGTTGTATTCCCCCCAAAAATCAGGGTCGGTAAAACCAATGTTCTCATCACTAAGAATGATAGATCTTTTAATTTTTTCTTTGTTCTTGGGCAGTTCGCCCGTTGTATTGGTCTTCCAATCGGTTACTGCCATCTCTGCGGCCATGGTATACGCTGAATTGAAAAGTTTACCCTTCCAATCGATTTTAAACTCCATCATAACGTTGCTGTAGCTATAATGCCACTTCCCATCTTTTTCCCGATAGTCCACCCGATAAGCGATTTCAGTGGGCCATACATCAACTTTAGCAGGTTTCTTTCGCACAAATAACCTTGAAGCCAACTCCTTGTTCGTAATGTTCAATTCGTACACGGCACTTGTTAAGGTTTTGTTCTCAACATCAACGTATAATTTTCCTTTATAGAGCGGATTGCTAATGGTCGGTATTTGATTAAAATGTATAATGTAAACCAAGCGATCATTGATATAGGTTGAGCGGTCAAATTTGAATTCATATTCATCCACTTTTCCATCGATAAAAATGAATTCTGGGTATTTCATTATATCTACATAAAGCGCATTAAAAGGTCCGCCCTGTAATTTTAGGGCTACCGTATCCAATCTGGTATAGTCTGTGCTTTTTCGGGCTTTAAACAATTTCATTGCATCGTTTCTTTGCGAATAGTATGGAGCCTTGTAGATATTGACCACCGCTTCGGATAATGAAACGTTCTTTCTTCTTTTTTTTATGGTTTCTCGATAAAAAGCGGTCATCACAGTATTATCACCTAGGTAGTTCTCTCCTCGTTTTTGAAGGACTTCGCGAATTAGGGCTTCAGCACTTTTTGGGGCATTCACATTGACACTTGAAAGTTGTGTGAACGAAACCTTTAATTTGATTGTGGTATCGCTTTTATCGAGCTGGGAAATGGGGATGGTTTTACTTTCGTACCCTAAAAAAGAGACAACGACATTACCGTTGAGCATCTTATTTGGTATTTTTAACAAAAAGCTTCCCTCGGTATTCGAAACGGTGCTAACGTTGGTGCCTTCAATGCCTATTGATGCCAACGCCAAAGGCTTTTCGGATTTTGACTCCACTATCCTGCCTCGATATTCCACAAAATCATCTTGAGTGGTTTGAAAAGCAGAACCATTGAAAAATGTGAATGTTATTGTTGCAATGGCGAACAAAATTCTTTTACTGTTCATAACCTGTATTTTATTATTATTTACTTCTATACACTACGTTTAAAATTACTAAATAATAGTCTGTTTACCACTTTATTGGATTGGTTTAACAAGTTAATATGAACTATTGCAAAAGTTGTATACGCCTGTAAACGTTCACATTAAATTGTCTTTGAATTGTTTTGATCTGGTGTGGGTATTTGGTCTTTGAACTTCTTAAATGACCTAACAAATGAGGTTTAGTTGTTGAAAGGAATGGAATTTATCATTTGTGACATGCAATTTTTTGATAAAATGCCAATAACTACCGAATCGTTTTAATGGGGCGTGTTGTACCGATATCAACGTATGAGGTCTTTACAGCTAGATTCTAACGAACCATAAATAGGGCATTGACAAAGAATAGTTTTCCGTTTTCCCAAAACCCTCGAAACAATGGGTTGTCAACCATGTAAATGACTTCGCCCTTACCATAACGTTGCACGCCAAATATTAAGGACTTTCCGATTCGCTTTTGGGCTTCGCTTCCTGCAAAACCTGATACAGGGCGGGTATTGTTCTCTAAATAAACCACATTGCCATCATTCATATAACCGTAGGCGTCACTACCTAGTTTCAAAGTGAAGTAAGTATTATCATACCCGAAGGCTATTGGATGGGTATTATCGACCTTCGTTTTAAAAATCGCTCCAGTAATGGCGTTTTTCATGGCCTGGCGCTGCCGGTCTTCTTGGGCCATTGGTGCCATTTTCGTAGTATCTTCTTTTCGTTCCTTTTGTTGTAGCCCAAAGCCTTCGTTCCCATCGATACTTTTAATGGCTCCACCCATTGCAATGAGCTTGCCCCCGCCGCGAACCCATTCTTTGAGACCTTTTAATCGTTCTTCATTTAAAAAATTCGCGTAACGACCACCTGGTAGTATCAAAATATCGTATTCTTCAAAATCAATACGGTCTGCATAGTCCGTATCGATTACCGTAATAGGATAATACAATTGTTGCGCAAAGAAGTGCCATATTTCCCCAAAACGGTAACTTGAGGTTGGCCCACCTGATAGGGCCGCTATTTTGGGCTTCTGAATCATTTGTATATAGGGGGAACCGAAATCCTTACCGGCCTCCACAAATCCTGTGGCAACACCATGTATTGTTTTATTATGCATCTTTGCGGTTTCGTTGAGAACGGTTGTTAGGTTTTTAATTTGTTCATAATCCCCTCTGGTTATGATTAGGGTTCCCCTATCATATGATTTACCGTCCAACGAAAATGGTGCGTAGGTGGTTCTCACCCGAATTCCTTTTTTAAGCAAATGTGTCAAAAACCGAGCGTCGTTCATACCGTTCCACTCTGTGATAGCGGCATAACTATTGTCTCTAAATGGTTTTAAGGTAGGGGTATCGTTCAAATTTTCTCTAGACGAAGTGGTATCTATAATATTGGTCGATGCAATTGCTTCCAACCCGTAGGCGTAGGGCAGCGACCACGCCGTGATATCATATGTCAATGAATCACTCAATTTAGCATTGGGTTCGAACAATACCTTGACCATGGTTCCCTTGGCTTGGTCCGTTGAGACCACCAAAGTATTGGAGTCGGTTTGCATGGATCCACTTTTTCCAGTGCTATAGTTGAACCCTTTCACCATTCCCTTATTGGCCCTGCCGAAGGCGATATCGTGTTGAACCAATAATTCTTGCAAGGCTTCTATATTGCCAGTGTTCCCCTTTAATACATAGCTCTTGTATTTGAAATTTTTACGCTGAAAAAACTTTTTGAACTCTGTATTCAGTTTTTCGATATTTTGGGAGGCTATCTCCACCGTGGAAATTCCTGTGGTAAAGTGATGTGCAATTCGGTCTTTAAGGGCTAGGGTATCTCCGATAGCCGTGATTACGCCCAGGCCTGCACGGCCACTTCCTCCTTGTTCATAGGTCATTCCAATACTTCCGTTGTAGGTAGGGTAAGTATCTCCATAACTTGGGTAGAACAAATCAAACCGCTCTTTTGTGAAATACAACCAACCATTGTCGTCAAAATATTTGGCATGGATTATACCAATGGTTTTTAGAAAGTCGCGTTGGAAATTGGTGATGACCTCATGAAAAGGTTCGGCTGCAGGGGCAAAATAGTAGGGGTCGTTTAAACCCTGCTCGTGAAAATCAACATGTATATGAGGCATCCATTTGTTATATTGAACTAGTCTCTCTTGACTTTCTTTTTGGGTCAACCAGGCCCAATCGCGGTTCAAATCGAACATATAGTGGTTACTTCTACCCGTAATCCAGCCTTCATTGTGTTCTTTACTATTAACATCCAACTGAAAGGGTGTATTCTTGTATTGATAGTACCAATTGATATAGCGGTCCAGGCCATCGGGATTAAGACAAGGGTCTATGATAACGACAGTATTTTCAAGAAAGCTGGTATTTTCGCTGAGCAGGCTATAAATGGTTTTCAAAGAAGATTCAGTTCCTACTGCTTCATTTCCATGAACATTGTAACTCAACCAAACAATTGCCTTCTGCGAGTTTCCCTCACCATTTAATGACTTCAAATGCTCCGTTCTAATAGATTCTAGATTAGAAAGGTTCTCTTCAGACGAGACAATCGCGAGCAAGAGTGGCCTGCGTTCGTTTGTGTTGCCATATTGAACCAGTTTGACCCGAGAGGGTTCGGCGCGGGCAACATGTTCATAATAATCAATGACCTCATGGTGTTTTGTAAATTGACTCCCTAAATCATACCCCAAAAATGTGGTGGGAGATTTAAGGTTTTGAGAGAAAACAACGGCGGAGAAACTATAGAGCAGTGGTAGTAAAATTCGATTCATGAGGTCTGCGATAAGCTGATATTCAAAGCTAACTAAAAATATAGGTTAAGGCAATTAACTTATTTTTGGGAAACGAATTTTAGAAGAGGATTATCTTTAAGGCATTATTAAACGCGGTATGGAAGTAGACTGTATACCCTATCGAAAAACGGGTTATTTTTCTCCATTGATTTGTGATTACTTAGATCAACACCCAAAACTAAAGCCTTTTTATCATCGATTTCCCACCCTAGAGAATTTCAAAGATCAATTGGAAGAAAAGTCCAATAACTTTTCAGACAGTCAGAGGGGACTTTTGGTTGAACAGCTCCAACATCAATATGAAGGGTTAACTATTTCTCAACTAACCTCGGAGAATATAGATTCGCTATCAAAGAACAGTACGTTCACTATTATTACCGGACACCAATTGAACTTGTTCACGGGTCCGCTCTATTTCTTGTACAAGATTATCTCAACCATTAATTTATGTGAAACGCTGAGAAAGGCCTATCCCAAAAATGACTTCGTTCCCGTGTATTGGATGGCTTCTGAAGATCACGACTTTGACGAAATCAACTACTTTAATTTTCAGGGCGCAAAAATACAATGGAGTAGACCTGAAGGTGGTGCGGTCGGGCAAATGGATACCGATGGGCTTGCCGATGTCGGCGATATATTTTCAACGAGACTCGGTGCTTCAGATAACGCTAAAAAGATTTACGAGCTATTTACTTCGGCTTACAATGACCTCCCCAATCTTAGCGATGCTACGCGTTATTTGGCCAATGCGCTTTTTGGCGAATATGGTTTGGTGGTCATTGATGGAGATGATGCAGGGCTAAAAAAGTCATTTATACCTTACATAAAAAAGGATGTTTTTGAGCAATTGCCCTTTCAAAACGTGTCCGCTTCTGCTGAACGCCTTTCTTTGATTTCCAAGGAATATAGAATTCAAGTCAATCCGCGTGAAATCAATTATTTCTATTTAAAGAAAGGAATTCGTGAACGCATAGTACGAAGGGGGGATGATTTTACGGTGAACAACACTGAAATCAATTTTACCAAAGCACAACTCGAAAAGGAGTTGGAAAATCATCCCGAACGGTTTTCTCCAAACGTTATTGCAAGGCCACTTTACCAAGAAGCAATATTACCCAACCTTTGTTATATAGGGGGTGGAGGTGAATTGGCGTATTGGTTGGAACTAAAGGATTACTTTCAGGCTATGGGTATCACCTTTCCCTTGCTTTTTTTACGAAATTCAGCTTTGGTCATGACACAAAAACAGGCTGGCAAAGTGGAGCGACTTGATATCTCTCTTGAAGATATTTTTCTAAAACAGGAGGAATTAATTCAAAAGAAGATTAAAAAAATCTCTGATATTACCATTGACTTCAGCCCTCAAAAAAAACTACTGGAAGATCAATTTGTTCAACTTTATGATTTAGCCGAAAAGACAGATCAATCTTTTTTAGGAGCGGTAAAAGCACAAGAAACGAAACAAAAAAATTGTCTAGACACCCTTGAAAAGCGGTTGTTGAAAGCACAGAAACGAAAGTTTGACGACCATGTTGTTCGATTGACTGCACTTCAGAACCTACTTTTCCCAAATTCTTCTTTACAAGAACGGCAATTGAACTTTTCTGAACTCTATCTTGAGTACGGTGAAGATTTGATTCCAAGGTTAAAGAAAGTCCTGCAACCCCTAAAGTTGTCTTTTAGTATTTTACGGAATTAGATAGGTGCCATTCCAATCATCCCCTTTTCTTACAAACTTTATCCTGTGGTGGTAGGGTCGTTGTAATTTTAGATATTCGATGTGGTATGGCTTGATTTCCACCATACAGAAGTGGTTGTCTTCAACTAAATATTCGATATGTTCCGGATTTTTATTGGTTGTGCCTGGAGGTAAGCTGGTCGTATAGTCGCGTCTGGATTTGTCGGGAATGGATTTCCAGATTTTTTGTAACAATTCAGGATTTTCTTTTATATCTGCTTTTCCTTCTATCTGCAATTGTATCATTTTTTTAGGATGATAGAATAAAGCGGAAACGGCACTATTCTCTTTGATTTGATTAACTTTTGCCGAACGCCTATCCGTATAGAAAAGTAAATGGAAGTTGGGCTGTACTTTTCGGAGCACCACAGTTCGTTGATGGGGAATTTGACCGAAAAGTGTGCCTAATGTGAAATATTTAAAGGGATGTCCTCTTTTTACACTTCCGTTAATCAACTCATTTTTAATTTGTTGTAGAATCAATTGGTCCAAAACGTAACTTTTTTCAAAAATAACTGAAAAAATGGGTAGGGTAGGGTAAGACTTGGTTGTTATATAAAGAAATTGCTATGAAGGGTTTCGGCCCTCTTATAAAATTGAATTAGTTAATTCATGTGATAAGGTTGGTTTTGATTTTACCAAAAAGCCCCGGAGTGGTTCCCGGGGCTTTTCTTTTACAAACTCAAATCCTTAATTTTTCGTGATTACCCATGGACCTTGAAAGAGGTCGTTTTGCCCATTGGTAGCACCTTGTGATATCCATTCTATAATTTCGGTCCCTTCTTCATTTATAAAAAGATACCGTAGACCTCCGCCACCCGGATTAAATCTGGTTCCAGCACCTACATTTGAAAAAAGACTACCACCTTCATTATCATTGGTCAGCCATTGAATCGAGGGTACAGGTTCTTGGAACTGTCCATCATTTTCTGTGGAGTATTGTTGAAATATATTTTCCCCCCGATTAAAAAAGGCCATGGTTTGATCCCCTAATCGTACGCCAGCACCTATGCCGTTGGTCAATTGAAAAAGTGCTGAACCTGGACCATTACTTGCAAAAATTTCAAAGACATTGAATATGGGTGAATTTGGCCTAGAATAAGTAACCACCTGGCCGGTAGGTAAACTATTTGATGGAATATCCCCTGGTGCTACCGTTGCTATATTACATAGGTTTCCGGTATCATTAAATATATAGACCACATTTGGAGAAAAATCCACGGCGGCACCGACACTGCCCACAGGTACATTACCCAAAGGGCCTAAAGGCAATTCGGTATTACTTTCATTGACTGCAAAAAGAATAGGCCTAGCATCTTCACCACCCCCCTCTTTATAAACTCCAGGTAAATTTCCATTGTACCATGCGTAGCGGTCTCCCGCTTTATTGAAAACCAACACATGTGGACCTGAGATATTGAGCATGGCCCCGATACCATCTTCAAATAGACCATCAAGATCGGCATACAATAAGGGCGGTACTATGCCTTTTAACTCACAGTCTATTACGTCAAATTCGGTAGAGAGATTGGTACCCACGATATCGGAACGTCCTTTTACGCTCTTTAAAACATAGGACAACGGAAGACCGGTTTCAATATCGCCACTTTGACCTAAGCCGGCTACAAAATCTCCAATGCTTGTATTATTAGTGAAATTTCCTACTGCCTCTAAGGTTTCCTCCGCATTGCCCCCATAAGCAATGACTTGTAATTTTAAATTTTGAAGACTGCTAAAGCTGCTGAACTCTACACTACCAGAAGCACTACCACCAATGGTACTATAACCGAGATCCAGCTTGCTCATCATCTCAGAAGTTGAAGAGGTAGATTCAAAAAGCATATAAAATACGCGACCATAGGTTACCGAGGCAATATAAGCAGCAGGATTATCCGGTTGTATAAATTCCGCTAGTTCTTCGGGAGTAACGCTCTCATCAAAAAAAGCATCTGCACTGGTGGGTTCATCTACATCCATAGTATAAAAACGTTGAGTAAGTTTTACTAAAACATAGTTGGATTCATTAGAAGTGTTCAATTCAAAATCTCCCGAAAGTTTAGCGCTGAAGGTCTCAAATTTCACCCCTAACTTCAGTGCTAACTCCCTTCTGGATTGCACGGATTCCACACTTAAATTGAAGCTGGCAGGCACAGCTCCTGAGGCTCCAGCAATAATGGCGTTTTTTGCCGTACGAACGGCACTTAGTGAAATGGTTTCGACGGGTTGACTCGCATTTAGGTTACCATCAATAATATTATAGGAAATCACACCGCCACCCCTAAGCAATGGGATAGATTCAGGTGTGGCATCGTCTAGGGTTTTACCTTGGATAAGGTTACCAGGATAGATTACCGATTCATTGGGGTCAAAAAGGAAAAAATCATCACTGCCGTCTTCAATGCTAACTGTTCTTCGGGTACATATAAAACGTTCCGTGACAGGTTCTTCTCCTTCGTCTTCCCTGTCAAAATCATCATCAAAAGGGGCTTCTTCGTTTAAGGTGGTTTCTTGTGGCACCTGCGGTACTTCTTCAAAATCTTGGCCACGGGCCACCACCTGGGATATGGTTAAGGTTTCCTCCTCTGGGCATCCATTATTACTTGAGGAACCAGCTTCATTGGGGCAATCGTCATTACCATCTACTACACCATCGCCATCGCTATCTATTGGAACAGTTGGAGGATTACTTTCTTCAGAACTACAGGCTACAGCTGTAATAAGAAGAAACAAGGATAGCAATTGCATTAGACCTTTAAAATTTGTTTTCATCACGCTTTGTTTTGTGGGTTAAACTTGATTTCCATTTTGTGTGACCTGCTCGGTAACGGTCTGCAGCCCTTAGCCGAGCAAGACCACAAAACGGTTGTCATTGTTTTGATTGCTATTCAATGACACTACAAACCTAAAGTGGGGATTTTGAGAAGTAAAAAAAGGAAGGTGGACAAGCGGTGGACACTTTAAAATAAACTAGGGGACAAGCTGTGGACGAAGCTCTAGTGGCTTATTTTTAAAGGGATATGCAGCATGGTATAGAGTTGTGACTTCGAGTGATTTCCGAAAGGAAATTGTATCGAGAAGTACAGAAAAGGAGGTTTTTATAGGTGCTCGATACCCCGTACCTTAGGGCAACGCACTCCAATTTATATCAACTTTTATAGATTTAGAACCAGATCCTGTAGTGAATCTTCGGTAGTAATGTCTAACTTTTTACGAAGGCGATACCGGGCTTTTTTGATGCCTTCGGGCGAAATATTGAGAATATTGGCTATTTCTTTGGAGGATAGATTCATTTTTAACAAGGCCATTAAGCGTAGTTCGTTGGAAGTGACTTCAGGGTATTTGGATTTTACATTGCTGTTAAAATCTTTATGGACATCTTCAAAATACCTTGCAAAATTCTCCCAGTTGTTATCATCCTGCAAATCAAAATTAATCGTACGGATCAATTGTTGGTAACCATTGTTAGAGGCCTCGTTAGTTTTAAGTTCTTTCGCCTTTTGTTTTAAACCTTCCAAGACCTCGTTCTTTTTGGCCAAGTGCAGCGCGTGGGTGGTCAGTTCTTTCTTTTTAAAGGCCAGTTCCGCATCAACCCTTTCTTTTTCGAGCTTGTTGCGTTTCATTTTTTGCCTAATGGCATAGAATCCAATCAATGAAAGAAGCAAACCGATTCCCATCAAAATACGTTGTAGATTACTTATTGAGGCCTGTTGTTCCAATAGGGTAATTTCTTTTTCTTGTAGCGAAATCTGCTGTTCTTTTTTCTCAGTTTCGTAGATAATCTTTAATTCTTCTATTTCCCGAGTCCTGTTGATTTTGGCTAAGGAATCTTTAATTGAATTGGACTTTTTGTAGTCGTCAAGCGCCTTACTGAATTGTTTTTTCTTTTCGTAAGAGTTTGCTCGATTATTATGTATGGTTTGCCGTAAATAAAGATTTTCTAAAGAGTCTGCCAATTTAATTGCTTGGTTCAAATAAGACAAGGCAACGTCTGGTTGGTTCATCTCATTATAAACCATGCCTATCCGTTCTAATGAATACATAATTTCTGGGGCTCTTTTACCCTTCTTCCTAAACTCTAAATCTTTCTTGAAGTAAGGAAGGCTTTTTAGATAGTCTTTTGACTTCAAATAGGCGAAGGCAAGATGCGCATACGCATCATGTTCTTCTTGTTTAGACCGTATTTCTTTGGCTAGCTTTACCGCTTCTTTCGCATAGGCTATTGCAGTTTCAAAATTTTCTAGGTTGGTATGATAAAAAGCTAGAGACGTTTTAGATTCGGCTATTTGTTGCGCATAGTCCAACTTCTCAAACAATCTAAGTGATTTTTCCTCATAATCAATAGCTTTTTGGGTATTGCCAAGTTCTGACTCCAATCCGGCTATGAGACCTAGAAATTGGGCCTTTTCATTTTCATGGCCTTTAATTGTATCTAGGATTTTAAGGCCTTTTGTAAAGCTACTAAGCGCTAATTTGAAATAAGCTTTTCTTTGATATAATAAACCTTGAAAACTGTAGTCAGCGGCCAATTCACCATACTCTTTTCTTCTTTCTCTCTTGTCCATTACAATCGCTAATTTGTCTAAAGCGCTATCATAACTGCCGACATAAAAATCATTTATGGCTTCAAAATGCTCTGTAATCATTATACCATGATCATGTTTACTCTCTATGTACTTATTCTTAGCTTTTTCGAGAAAGTAACCCACCGAATCTCTAATGTCCAAATTGTTATAATAACAGGCAAGGTTATAATATGCAGATCCAATTTCTTTTACGTTGTTTAATTTTACGGCCAGTTTTAGCTCCATATCTACATAGCGCTTGGCCAAATCGGGATTAGTAAATTCAGTTTCGTCGTAAAGATTACTCAGAATTCTGATTTTCTCTTCGCTATCAGGGAGCGAATTGTAAATGGCAAATAAGCTATCTACTTTTTTATTCATTTGAGCTCTAGCCGAGGAAAAAAAGAAAAGAAAAATACCTACGCATGTTACGATTGAAGAAGACTTCATAGTGGGTTAGTTTATCTATTAAAAATAACGTTTTAAATCAAGTTTTTGAAAAACAGTGGTTTGTATAAAAAAAGCCCTGGAGTGGTCTACTACAGGGCTTTTACATTTTCTTACTATTATCTATTATTCCAGATCGGGGACCAACACCCTAATGATTGCATTGGGGTCAAAAGGATTAAAATTAGCTACATTTCTCCGCGTATCCCCTTGTTCAATAAAGAAGGTAAAATCGCCTGAATTATGACTTTTTATAAATCCAACTCCTGCAAAATCAGAGAACGATTGTACCTGGCCAGTAATATCCTGCTTTAATTGGTCTAGACGATTTAATATTTCTTGCTTTGGAATGGCGTCAAAAATAGCTTGTGCACTGATCAATATTTCACTGGTTTCGGCAATGAATTTTACATTGTCGGCTGCCAAATTCAGTTGGCTGACTTGTTCACTGGTCAATACTTGGAAATTTAGGCTAACATCCCGATTACTTGTAAAAGGCACATTGCAAAAGAGTGGAAAAATTCCCCATTCCACGGTCGCGGTAACGGTTTCATCAACCCTATTCAAACTGGCCAACTGGCGTAAAGCAGCTTCTAGTTCTGTTCTTGTTTGATCACTATCGTTCGTATTGTTCACGGCATTACGCATGCGTACCAACGCATTCCTGTATCTGTTTACAATACCGTTGACGATAGATGGAATATTATCATCGCAATATCTTGCTCCTCTACTGGACACTTCTTCTTCGGCTCTTCGGCGTCCCTCTGCTATACCTTTGGCTACTTCTTCGTCTATGGTTTGGAGGGCGGTGGAAATTACCGTGGGCAATACCTGGCGAAGCCCCCTTAGGCTTAATTCAAACTCATAATCTGCTGTCGCCTGTTCCAGATTGGCCAAAGCGTCTTCAGCAACAGTAAGGGTGGAATCGATCCGTTGGGATATTTCAATGTCCAATCCAGAAACAAAGCTGTTCGGTGCTTTGACCAAGACTTCGGTTTCATCTTTTTTGACAGCAGCTCCAACAGACCACTCTTGCTGATTTCTAGTGTATTTTCCTTCGATTTCAAACGCAGGATTGGAAAAACGCATATATCCTTCAATGCCTTGTTGATTGTTCGGCGTTTCAATACTAAAGGTTCCTTCAACACCAATATCAAAAACGCCATTTTGGTTTACATAGCCATCGGCACTCAAACTGCCATCCGGTTTTATGGGGATAAAATTGGGATACCACGATAGGTCGGGATCGACAACCCCATTGATAAAAGCCCTAGCGGTAACGCCATTATCGGTAGAGGCTTCGGCAACCACGGCGGCACTTCCAGAGGCTATGGGAAAACCAAAAGAGATAAAGGAATTGATTTCCAGGGCCAAGTCCAACTTTCCATTAAACCCGGACCGATACCCCACTCCAAAATCGGAGGATAGCGGGTCTTTTAGGTCGGCATCAATACTAAAGCCCTTGTCTTCATATAATAGCCCACTCATTTCAATGGTCTTAAAAAAGGAAGCGGAACCGCCCACTACGGTTTTGGCACCAAAACTCACGACATCGTCGACAGGGTCTGTAGGGACATAGCCAATATTGCCGCCAAAGGAGCCTCCAAAACTTACGCCCAATAACCTACCGTCATTTCCATTGTTGTTATTATTTCCATCACCATTATCATTAGTATCCCCGTCACCATTATCATTAGTATCCCCGTCTCCACCAGCGACGCCTCCACCAATGGAGAAAAAGAACATGGGATCGGTATAATCCACAATCAAGGCCACTCCGGCACTTCCTGGACTTATAGAAAGGGGTTTTGTGGCATTAGGGTCGTCATTCACTCCGATTTTCAACTCAATATTCACTTGAATATTAAAAACAAAATAGTAGCGGTCATCTGCAAGAAGAATTTCATAGTTCCGATTCTCATTTAAAAATTGACCTGAAAAGAAACCGATTTCGCTTTGAAAAGGATCAGAAAATTCAAAAAAGTTATCTAATGGGGGTACGTCAACAGTACCTACCAAACTTTGTAAGGTACCATCGTCATTGAAGGAAACATCAATATCAGCATTTTCAAATACGACTTCACCAATGGAATCAATGGGAATGGTCAATTTTCCTTCTACCATATATCCATTATCGGTTTCCGTGACAGCGCCTTCGGGTTGAAAAGCGTCACGGTTCACTCCGGTATTTGCGTATTCGCATTGACCGGGGCATAGGTCAGGATTTGCGCAGGGGTCATCGCAAGGATCGACGGTAATGGGATCGGTAGGTGTTGGCTCAATTGCAGTATCACCATCGTCAGTGCTGCATGACCCAACAAATGCTAAGAGTACTAATATTATCCATCTCGTTATACAATTGTTCTTGATTTTCACGATTTTTTGTTTTGTGGTTAAACGTTATCGTTCTGTGTGTTCCTGTTCGGATTTGGTCTGCAGCCCTAGGCCGAACAAGACACCACAAAACGGATTTGTCAATTCAATGACATAACAAACCTAAATCAAGGTTTTTCCGCTAAAAAAAATTCAGGGGGTACAAAGAGGGTACAGCCTATAATATCAATATTCATAGGCGTTTCAAGAGGTTGGTAAAACTGTATTAAATCGTCATAACGCTATTTTCCAGGGAGTCATTGGGCGATAATCCCATCTTCTTACGTAGCCTTTGCCGGGCTTTCTTGATACCGTCAGTAGAGATATTTAAGATTGTTGCAATCTCTTTGGAGGACAGGTTCATTTTAATTAAGGCCATGAATCGGAGTTCATTTTTGGTTACCTCTGGATATCTTTTTTTGACATTGATGGCAAAGTCATTATGCACCTGCTCAAAATATTGGGTAAAGCTTTCCCAGTTTTTATCGTCATGCTGATCAAAGTTGATGGTCTTGATCAACTCTTGATAGCCTTTGGCATCGCCTTGAGCTTTTAGATCCTTTGCTTTGCGCTTTACATTTTCCAGGACCTCGTTTTTTTTGGCCAAATGTAAGGCATGAGTGGTGAGTTCCTTCTTTTTAAAGGCGAGTTACGCTTCCACTTTTTCCTTCTCCAGTCGATTGCGTTTGCTTCGTTGCCGAAACCCGTAAAAACCTAAACCAAGGGCAATAAGGGAAAGGCCCATCCCACCGCCTAAAAGCAATTTTTGCTGATCGCTGATTTTTGCTTCTTGCTCCTGAACCGTTATCTCTTTATCTTGGAGTAAATGCTGTCGTTCTTTTTTTTCTGTTTCATAGATATTTTTGAGTTCTTCAATTTCCCTCGTATTATTTCTTTAGCTTAAAGAATCTTTAATAGTATTCCACTTTTCATAATCTTCAAGCGCCTTACTAAATTGCTTTTTCCTTTTGTAAGCGTCTGCCCTATTGCGATATAAGAGTTTCAGCCATATGGTGTTATGGATAGTATCTGCCAATACCAAACCTTGGTTTAAAAGCAAAAGGGAAGCATCAGTTTGATTGGTTTCGTTAAGAATAGTTCCTAATTGATAAAGTGATTGAATAATATCTGGGGTCCCACCGAACTTTTTTCTAAACGCTAAAGCAAGTTTGGTAAAATGAATGCCCTTGGGGTAGTCCCCTCCTTTGAAATAGGCATAACCAAGCGCTGAATAGGCATCATGTTCTGCTTCTTTGGCATCGACTTTTTTTGCCAAATCTACTCCTTGATATGCAAAATTTATTGCAGTTTCGTATTCTTCAAGCTTAGTATGTAACTTGGCTAAGCCGATTTTTGCAAAAGCTCGTTGCTTTGTGTAGTCTAGTTGTTCGTATATTTCGATTGATTTCTTCTGATACTCAATTGCCTTTACAATGTTGCCCAATTCAGACTCCATACCCGCCATATGATCCAAGAAATATGCCTTATCATACTCTTGGCCGTTGATGGTATCTAAAATTTTGAACCCTTTAATATAGTTTTCAAGTGCTAACTTAAAGTAGGTCTTACTCTGATATAATAGTCCTTTAAAACTATAGTCATAGGCTAAGTTGCTATACTCTTTTCTCTTTTCCCTTGTAACCATGACAGTGGCTAACTTTTTCAATGCACTGTCATAATTACCATCATAATAATCGTTTCCCGCTTCAAAATGCTGCACTATCATTATTCCGTGCTCGTGGTTACTTTCTATGTATTTTTCCTTTGCTCTTTTAAGGAAATAATCGGAAGAATCCCTATTGTTTTTATTGTCGTAATAACAAGCAAGGTTATAATATGCAGACCCAATTTCTTTAACATTCCCTAGTTTTTTTGCAAGCTCTAACTCAAGGTCTACGTAGGTTTTGGCCAAGTCAGGGTCGGTAAATTCAGTTTCGTCGTTAAGATTACTTAGAATCCTGATTTTCCTTTCATTATCAGGGAGGGAATTATAAATTCCAGTAAGGCTATCCACTTTTTTATTCGTTTGCGCACGAAGCGGCGAAAAAAAAATGGGTAAAAGACCAAAGAATATTACAAGTGAATCATATTTCATAAGGGTAGATATACCTACTAAAAATAGGTATTTAAAAGTATTCTTATGAAAAAGAGGACTTTAGCAAAATCAAGCAAAAGGATTTTTGTTTTAGGTATGGCCTAAAACAATTCCCCAAAATGTAATTTCACCTCAAAAAGTGGGGCCTCTTTTATGGTATCCAATGAAGTATCGAATAAGATCACTTTTTGAATACCAATTTTATTTTTTCAAAAGGAACCGCTTTTGTAGTGATGTAGAGCGCTGGCTTAAAGTCTAAATGTTCTTTATCATATCCCATAACATAAACTTCAATATCCTTATCTACCATATTCTGGGTCAATGGAAAATAGTAAGTATAATTGCTGTCACTTCTTTTGTTGACATACTCCCAAGTGTTGGATTGATAGGAAACCGCACGATCAGGTGCCCCTACCAATTGCCCATCAATCTTTGCTCCTACATAAGCCCCTTCAACACCGTGTTTTCCTTCCAAGGCGACACATAAATAACTATCCTTGGCGATTTCAGGTAAAGAAAAGGATGTTTTCCAGGTTTTTAGCGCTTCCATAGTATCCGAATGGGCAAAAAGGTTGGAGGCGTTCCATTGACTGCGGTCGACCGTATGGCCATCTTTAACCCCTGTTATTTCTACAATACGTTGCGGAGCATAACCAATTCGCAAATAGCGAAACGGTTTTTTAATGGATATGGTTGCATTGATATCGGCGATATAAATTTCCTTTGTCCAGTTGATAAGGTCAGTTGATGTTTCTACCCAGTTGCCTTCACCTACCAATTGCGGTTGTAGGTCAAATTCATTGGCGACGGTAATCTTTAATTCATCCAAATCGGTGACCGCACCCAAGTCCAAACGAAAACAGCCCCCTTTGATACGCTGGTCAATATTCCATTTATGGTTTACATTAAAACCAGTATCCAAATTATCATCAAAAAGATTTTTGTCCCAAAGGCCATTGTCTACAAAGACGTCTTGTTCAAAGAAGGCCTCTTGTGCTTTTTTTACTTGGGGTATACTCGACCAGCCCGAGCGCTCAATGGAACGTACCTCAAGGGCATTATTATCTGCCGAGAATACCGTCGCTTCATAAAGGGCACTGGCATCTATGGGGATAGGAATCTCTTCAAAATCTGGTAGTTTTCTATGATAGGGTAGTTTTAGGGCCGATCCGGGAAATTGAACCTTAACCTGCTTAGCCACTTTAGACGGTAATACTATTTTATCTTGAAGTCTTATGCTTTTGAATTTTTTTGAACCGATAATTTGAACTTTTTTGGTTGTACCCGGCATTCCATTTAGCTCTAAGACCATTTCGGTATCATTGTCTTTTATGATTTGATAGTCGGTTCCTAGAATAGTGGTTTCATGGGGTAAGGGGGCACCAACATAAATCAATGCACTTTTAAAAGGCAATACTTCTATTGCTATGGTGTCACCGTAATTGACCGTAGTGATGAACTTTTCAGTTGGATGAAATTGTCTTATTTCAATACGGTTGCCTTTCGTCAAACCAATTTCTTCATCGGCCCTGATCGTCACTTTGGTTTTCTCCCAGCTTAAATTCCGCAGGGTAAGAAATCTTTTTCTGTCGTTTCCCCTTGCTATGGCAAAAGGGCCATAAGTGTCTGGAAGGGTTTTTGCGTCAACCAGAATGTCACGATATTTTCTGTGTAGATTGTAGATTCTCGCCAACTTTGAAAATTCATCATCACGTAAAAACCAGGGATTACCATAAATTTCTGGCGCCAGTATCAAACTTCTGCTAAAGGCCTGGAGGATGAGGTCATCATCCCAATTGTCCAAGCATGAAGAAATACATACACCATGATCTTCGGTTAATCGCACTAAATCTGGAGTGTGACCGCGGGCCATCGCCCCAGCACGATGGTGGGGTGCTGTAGATTGATTGGCCATATGAACGTCGATATATGTTTCGTCACCACCCCATAGAAATGTGGTTGCATGGGGTTTGCCCTTACCTAAGGTAAGTCGGTGATCTAAGAGTATTAAATCTGGGCTGTATTTGCGCACATCGGTCATCATTTTAACAAAGGCATCCTGTTTTTCGGGTCGCAGTTCCCCACAGACGCCATCAAACTTAAAAAGGGCGAACTCATAATCTCGTGCCAAGGAAACCATTTGTTCTATCCGAGCATTTTCCTCTTCCATGGTGTCACCAAAACCATCAGGACCTCCCCAAACCCCCAATCGGGTATTCATTTCCTTCGTTTTTTTATAAACGGGTTCAAAACCATTCGGAAATTGTTTTTTGAACCGTTCCGATACTACGCTTCCATAAAATCGCTTTCCATCGATTGTTCCCGCATCAAAGGCATAAATATCAAGCTTCATTCCATATTCATCATATAACCATTTGAAAAAATCAAGATTGATGAGCGTCTGTTGTTCCGTCGGGCCTTCATTGCAATTGTTGATCCATGAAAAATATTGTGCCCTTGAAGGGGTTCTCTCATCTGCACCAGGAAATACTTTAGACTGTTGGGCTATTATAAAACACGGGGCAAACAATAAAAGGACGATTTTTTTCATGATATCCGGTTGTAGAGGTGAAAATATCGAAATTAAAAACATAAAAATGCAAGTATCCCAAATGAACGAGGATGATTCTTTAACGGCAACCAAATCTGCACTGAAGGCACAGGGAAAATTGAATTATGGGTATTTACCAAATGGTAGTTGGCCCTTGAGCACCCAAAATCTCCCTGAATTATGTTAAAAGACACTTTGTTGATTACCTAACCTGATAATCTGTCGCCCATACCAATATCCAACATGGATATCAGTGTCTTCTCAGATTATTTACTCTAGGGGTTTAAGCACCACTTTCCCAGTCAAAATCATTCTTTGCAAAAGCATGTGAGATTATTTAGGGCAACTTGCTTTATCGCTATGGCGTTGGTCGTAGTACCTGATTTACGAAAATTCGTTTTTCTTGAAGGGTATATCCTGCGAAAACGCCAATTGCGCCTCCCTCTAGAATATTGTTTGGGGCTATTACGAATTCGAGAAAAGGATTATCTATGGCATCGGTATTCAACTCACTGGCCCTTAGGCTTTGAAATAGTACTTCTTCCATATTGGCAACTTGTAAGGCCAATGTAGCTTCTTGCAAGTTCACATCTTCAGGAATAAAAAAGTTGGCACTTGATGCTAATGAAATCCCATCCCCGAGATTATCCGTCAAAAGATTATCCTCAATGAATAAATTAAAATTATCAACTATGGGTTCCTCTTCTTCAGTGGTGGACTCTATTATGGTACGTACCCTTGCTCCAACGGTATAAAAATTCCGCTGCCCGATAAGGTCTTGAAAACCAAAGCTGACCGTTCCAAAACGTTCGCCAAAGGAATTTTGGTTCACACTGATTTCTTCCGTAATTTCTATGGTTCCCGTTGGTATTTGGCAGGATGCGCTGAACGTCTCATCATCTACCATAACTTCTAAAAAATAGTGTTCCCCCTGAATTATGGGTAAATTGACCGCAGTGGTGGTATAGGTTTCCAATTCGCTATTGTACGTTAGAACTGTATTGTTCCCATTCTCGTTCGATAATGTGACCATGGCATCAGTAACTAAGAATAGTTGTCGATTGGCCTCATCATCCTCCACGCTAAGTTCCGTACCAATGGCTGGTAAGGCCCTGGTTACAGAAATGGATAGTACCGTATCGGAAGGGGAGATGAACCCAATGATTCTAAACTGTTCCTCTGTATCCAGAAGTCGGTCGGCATCTACTACTTTAGTGCAGGAAAAACAGAGTATACTTAGTATTGAGAAAGGCAGTAGTAGGTTCTTCATAGATTTCAAAATTTAATGGAATAGTTAACTGAGGGTATGGCGATAAGGATGGAGGTTCTTTTTAGCTCGTTCTCTACCGTGGCGTTGGGGTCGTTAAAGTCAAAGTTGGATTCCTCTAAGGTATAGATAAACGGATTTTGTCTTGCATAGGCATTATAAAGGGAAAATCCCCACGTTCTTGTACTTCCGCTTTTTCTTTTCTTATGGAACTGAACAGATAAGTCCAACCTATGGCTGCTCTCTCCCCTAAAATTGTTGCGTGCCGTTGTAAAATTCTCATTTCCAAAACTATTGAAGAAATTACTAGACCGTATTGGGGCGTTATCCAAACGCAACCCTTGCAGAGTGGGTAGCGTAAAGTTACTACCTGTATTGAAGACCCATGAGCCGGAAAAGGTAAACCTATTGTTGGGTTTGTAAATACCAACCAAAGAGATATCGTGTCTACGGTCGTAGCGATCAAAGAATTTACGGCCTAAATTGAGTTCATCAAATTGACGTTCGGACCAAGCCAAGGTGTATCCCAACCAACCGGTAAGGTTTCCCTTTTGCTTTCTCAAGAGGAATTCTGCTCCATAAGCCCAACCCTGTCCTGAAGTAATGTCTTCTTCCCAGTTCAATTCTGCGCCACTTTCCAAATCATCCAACACCAAAAAAGAAGCACCCTCACGGTAGGCTATAACATCGTCGAGCTTTTTGTAATAAGTCTCCATGGTAAAGGAATACGACCTATTGAGAAAATCTTTTGCCAACCCTAGGGCTATTTGTTGGGATTGTTGCGGCCTAACCTCTTCTGTGGAGGAGACCCATAGGTCAGTAGGAAGACCAATACCAGAGCTGGAAAGTAAGTGAATGTATTGATTCATATTGCTATAGGAAGCTTTTATGGCCAAATCGGATTGCAATTGATAAGATAAGGCTACCCGAAGCTCTGGATTTACATAATTGGTGCTCTCGAAATTGAAATGGCTCAATCGGAATCCGGGCGCAAATCGCAATTTATCGGAAATACGCCAATCATCTTCCAAGTAAATAGCACTTTCCAAGGAATTTAAGACCTGTTCCCTATTGATATCATCTGCAATAAAACTGTCCCGAGAGCTTACCCGTTGAGGGGTGAAGTTATGTATAGTTGTACTGGCTCCAAATCGTACAGCGTGCTGGGCATTGGGATAAAATTCAAAATCTGACTTAAGGCTATAATCGTTGATGGCAGAACTCGTATCAAATGAAGACTGGTTGGTGGTGCCGTTAAAGCTATCTTCAAACTCGTCGGTAATACGAAATTTATAACCGCTATACACCAGTGCGGTATTGGCAAAAAGCTTGTTGTTAAATTGATGGTTCCATCGAAGGCTAGACGTAATATTGCCCCACCCCAGCCTTGTGCGTTCCCGAGTAAAATCATCCCTAAAATCAAATTTAAACCGATCCTGCCCCAAATAATTGCTCCAATAGATTTTATTTTTTGAGTTGATAATATGATGGAACTTGAGATTGAGGTCGCCAAAGTGGTATCCAGAAATTCCATTGGTACTGATATTTTGAAAGGGTCGCGCCAATGCATCCGCATAGGTTCTACGGGCACTTAAGATGAAAGAGGTTTTATTCTTTTTTATGGGCCCTTCCAATACAATGGATGAAGAAATGAGCCCTACATTCAGTTTGCCATGCAATTCTTCTTTATTGCCATCTTTCATATCTACTTTCACTACAGAGGATAACCTTCCCCCAAACCTTGCTGGAAATCCTCCTTTAAAGGCTTCTACAGATTTTATGGCATCTCCATTGAATACAGAGAAAAATCCGAAAAGATGATTGGTGTTATATACCACTGCATCATCCAGTATAATCAGATTTTGATCCGGTGTTCCACCTCGAACAAAAAAACCAGAACTACCTTCAGTACCGCCCTGAATACCCGGTAACAACTGTAGTGTCTTTAATACATCGGTTTCCCCTAAAAGGGCGGGTAAGTCTTTAACATCATTCGGTTTTAGAGTGAGTTTACTCATTTGGGTCACCTTGCTCTGCATTGCTCCATTAGAGGTTACTACGACTTCATCCAAGGATTCGGTTTTTTGTGAAAGGGTAATGTTCAGTTCTATATCGCCTTCTACATTGATTTGTAATTCTTTTTGAACATGGCCCAGATGGGATACAATAAGCGTATGCTCCCCAGCTTCCAGCTTAAGGGAGTAAAAACCATAGCCATTGCTAATGGTTCCGGTTTTGAAATTTGGGTCGTATACGGTTACCCCCAGTAGTTGTTCAAGACTGCCTTCTTCGATAATATAACCACTAACCACATAAGATGTAGTAGGGTTCAACTGGGCTGCCCCGCTAAGAAAAATAAAAATTGAAAAAAAAATTGTGAGGAATAGTTGAGGTAGTGGAATGGCCCCTACTGTGATGTTCAAGTAGCGCAAAAGTGTTGTTTTTTGGTTTGGCACACTGAAAATAATCACTTTGAGCTCCAAAGAAATCGATTTAATATTTCTTTATAAAAGTTTAACGCTCCAATAAGAAAATTCCAAAAAAGTGCATTAGAGAGGTGAACTCCTTCACTAAAATAACGACGTAAAATGCGATTTCACTGCAAAAAGGGTAGCTTCTGTCATGGTGTCAAACCGCACATCGGCATGACCTACCCTATCTGCTGGACCGATACCTACAGCGTGAAAACCGCCGGCCTTGGCCGCATCAACACCTGCTTCGGCATCTTCATAAACAATGCACTCTTCTGGTTTCAGCCCGAGTTGTTCAGCACCAAACAAGAAAATATCTGGGGATGGTTTACTTTTTGAAACGCTATTGCCGTCACCAATAACATCAAAGTATTTTTTGGCTTCTAATTGTTCCAAAACTTTAATGGAATTTTTACTTGCGCTGCCCAATGCCACTTGAAAACCCTCAACGCGTAATAAGTTCAATAACTCTTGTGCCCCTGGTAAATAGTCATTTGGGGTCATTTGATCGAGACTATCAACATAAATATCATTTTTAGCCGTCGCCAGTGCTGCCAATTTTTCTTCTGATACTTGGACGTTATTATGGTCTTTGATGATATTGATGGAATCCAATCGGGACACTCCTCGAAGTTGTTCATTGACCTCACGGTCGAAACGCCACCCCATTTCATCGGACAATTTTTTCCAAGCGAGGTAATGTAATTCGGCGGTGTCTGTGATGACACCATCCAAATCAAAAATGAATCCTTTTATCATTGGTTTTTATTTGGAGGGCAAATAAAAGTCTATTTCCGTTAAGAAAAAAGTTAATCCACGTTATATTCTAGGCGCATCGTAATCGAGGCCGGTTTGTTTTTTGATGCGGCGTTATAGGCTCCACCCCAGCTGTAGTCCTCTCCGGAATTTTGACCTGTAATTTGAAAAACGCCCATACGCGCAGCAATGAGATCGCCTAACTGTCCGCCAGCGTTTTCAGCGATTTTTTCAGCTCGTATTCGCGCGTCTTCGGTCGCTTTTGATATCATTTCAATCTTTAGGTCGGCCAACTTGGTATAGTAATATCTGGGTGGGGTAGAATTGAACTGAACCCCTTTATTTAAGAGCTCCGTGATTTCTCGTGAAACTTGTTCAATTTTTGAAACATCGGTCGATTCAATTTGAACGGACTGTGAAAGTTCGTAACCACGAAAGATGCTTCCCACATAATTGCCGTTTTCATAACGATTGTCTCGCTGCTCCAAGGTTTGGACTGAACTGAAAATAATATTTTCTCCATTGATTCCTTTAGAGACCAAATAGTTTTTGACGATTTCCTTTTGGCGGTTGAGTTCATCAAATGCCGAGGTCAAAACAGGACTAAAAGCTGAAAAGCGACCCTCCCAAACAATTAAATCTGATGTGAAATTCTCGTTGCCCAATCCGGTAACCGAAATCACCTGAGGAGGGTTTGCCCTATTTACGTATGCTGTTCCCAAAAAATAAGCGGCCAAAACGATGGCGATACCGAAAATGATTGCTGTGAGATGTTTCATTGGATACGTTTAGGATATATACGTTTAAATATACCCAAAAAGATGCTTTGGCAAATAGGCCATTTTGCTATTTTTGCCCATGCAAAACCAAGTTCTGATTCTCGATTTTGGTTCCCAATACACTCAACTCATTGCTCGTCGCGTAAGGGAACTCAATATTTATTCTGAAATCAAACCTTTCAATAATCCACCAAAAGATTTATCGCCGTTTCAGGCAGTAATTCTTTCCGGTTCCCCTTACTCCGTTCGCGCAGATGATGCCCCAGAACCCAACCTCTCTGAGATAAAAGGTAAAAAGCCCCTATTGGGTATTTGCTACGGAGCTCAGTATTTAGCGAGTTCAGAAGGGGGTGAAGTTGCCCCTTCGGCTACTCGTGAGTATGGTAGGGCCCATTTAGGAAACTACAAAAAAGATGAGGTTTTTTTAAAGGATATTTCCGAAAATACCCAGGTCTGGATGAGCCATAGTGACACTATCAAACAATTACCTGCGGGGGGCATTTTGTTGGCGAGCACTGAAGATGTAGAAAATGCCGCTTATCGCATTGCAGGCGAGAGCACTTATGCTATTCAGTTTCATCCCGAGGTATATCACACCAAAGAAGGCGGACAATTATTAAAGAACTTTTTGGTCGATATCGCAGGTTTAAAGCAAGATTGGACTCCAGATGCTTTTGTAGAGACCACGGTCGCGGAACTAAAGGAAACCATAGGAGATGATAAGGTAATATTAGGCCTATCGGGCGGTGTGGATAGTAGTGTAGCGGCAATGCTGTTGCACAAGGCTATAGGTTCACAGTTACATTGCATTTTTGTGAACAACGGTCTTTTGCGTAAAAACGAATTCCGTGATGTTTTGGAACAGTACCAAGGCATGGGTTTGAATGTCAAAGGGGTAGATGCTTCGGCACGCTTTTTGGAAGCCCTGAAAGGGGAATCGGATCCCGAGAAGAAAAGAAAAACCATTGGTCGGGTATTTATTGACGTTTTTGATGATGAATCAAACCAGGTAGAAAATGCCACCTGGTTGGCACAAGGCACGATTTATCCTGATCGAATTGAGTCGGTGTCTGCTAGTGGTGGCCCATCGGCAACGATTAAAAGTCATCACAATGTGGGAGGCTTGCCAGATTACATGAAATTAAAAATTGTTGAGCCCTTACATTTGCTTTTTAAGGATGAAGTACGGAGGGTAGGAAGAACGATGGGGATGCCCGAATCCATTTTAGGCCGGCATCCTTTTCCTGGTCCGGGATTGGGTATTCGTATTCTGGGTGACATTACAGCTGAAAAGGTGTCTATATTACAAGAGGTAGATGCCATTTTTATAGACGGATTGAAAAAATATGATCTTTACGATAAGGTTTGGCAGGCCGGGGCAATGCTTTTGCCCGTAAATAGTGTAGGAGTGATGGGTGATGAACGAACTTATGAAAAATGTGTGGCTTTACGGGCGGTTGAGAGTACTGATGGTATGACCGCAGATTGGGTCAACCTGCCTTATGAATTTTTACAGAAGGTGTCGAATACAATAATTAACAGGGTAAAAGGCGTTAATAGAGTGGTGTATGATATCAGTTCAAAACCACCAGCAACAATAGAATGGGAATGAAAAAAATGAGATTGCTTGTCCTTATCGGGGTTGTTTTGATATTTGACACTGCTTTCGGGCAGCAAAGGTATGCGACCCATCCTGTTAAGGAAGGGGAGACAATTTACAGTATCGCTAAGCAATATCGCGTTACCCCTTATTCTATTTTAAAGGAAAATCCTGAAGTTAAGACTGCAGAAGAGATTCAACCCAATACCCTATTGGTCATTCCCGTGGGGAAGGACTATCGTGGTGAGTTTACCACCAAAACCACTGAAAAGAAAATTGTATCAGTTCAACCAAGACAAATGGAGCCAATTGGCTACATAAAGCATCGGGTCAAAAAGCGGGAAACCCTCTTTAGTTTAACGCAGCGATACGATGTCACTGAGGAACAGATCAAGCGCTATAATAAAGCACTGTACTCAGAAGAGTTGAAAAAAGGGATGGTTCTGCAGATTCCCGAGTATCCTGAAATGACCCCAGAAGAAGAAAGGGCATTGGATTTCGAAACGTATGTTGTACTACCTAAAGAAACCCGCTGGAGTATTGCAAATAAATACGGAATAACCGTGGATAGTTTATTGCAATTGAATCCTGATTTACCAAAAAATTCCGCCTATTTGGCTGCCGGGCAAGAGCTGCTTCTACCACGCCCTAAAGGAGACAGTTTAAAAGACCAAGAAGTTGCCATCTTTGAATCGTTTACCGTACCTAAAGCGATGGGACTGTTTCGCGTAAGTCAGAATTACGGAATTTCCGTGGATTCAGTGATAAAGTTGAACCCTGAAATCAAGGAAGTTGGGGGACTCAAAGAAGGAATGGTTCTTCGGTTGCCAAAACGACTACCGGACAATGAAGTGGTCAATACTGAAAATTATATTTTCTATGAAGTCAAGCCGAAACAGAATATTTTTAGAATGACAAGAAATCTAAAAATTAGTAGTGAATCAATGTATTAATTGAATCAAGAACTGGAGAATGGCCTTAAGGCAGGTATGGTATTAATCCACACCAAAACAAA
>JBHJJC010000016.1:0-11538 GCA_050042945.1 Croceivirga sp. | reverse complement strand
ATCAATCCAACTTTTGCACTGGCCATATACATTTGGTTTCCAATCTGATTTATGCCCTTGTAAAATCCACTGATCTAGAAAATCTTCATACTGGTCTAAAGGCAAGAACCAGTGTTTTGTTTTTTTAAGGATGGGCACAGCGCCGGTTATCGTGGACTTCGGATGAATGAGGTCAGTGGCATTCAAGGTAGAGCCACAATTTTCACACTGATCGCCATATGCTTCATGATGGCTACAGACAGGGCATGTACCGATGACAAAACGGTCGGCCAAGAACTGGTTTGCTTCATCATCATATAATTGTTCGGTGATTTGCTCTACAAAATCCTCTTGGTCGTACAGCTTTTTGAAAAATGCAGAAGCCGTCTTGTGATGTACATCTGCTGAAGTTCTTGAATAATTGTCAAATGCAATGCCAAAATCCTGGAACGATTGTTTGATAATACCATGGTACTTGTCTATGATTTCCCGTGGCGAAACCCCTTCCTTTTTTGCCCTCATTGATATGGCTACACCGTGTTCATCGCTACCGCAAATAAATGCAACATCATTGCCTTGAAGCCTTTGGTAACGGGCATAGATATCAGCTGGCACGTATACTCCGGCCAAATGTCCAATATGTATGGGGCCATTGGTATAGGGCAATGCGGCGGTGATGGTAATCCTTGAAGGAGAATCCGAAGACATCGATAAAAATTTATGGGCAAAAATAGGGATTTTAGATGACCGCATTTATGCCTTTATTGATATTTGGAATGCCCATGACTACAAGCCTTACATCTTATCGAAAAAGTAGGGCAGCAGAGAATAAACAGGAATAATTAACGTAATTTCTTACATAATCAAAATTATAAATGATATGAGTGTCGGTAATCCCAAAAAATTTGAAAAGCTCTCAAAACTTAAAGAAACCATTGTGCCTAGTACAAGCGAAACCGGAGATACGGTCACCAAACTGTATAAAGACCCAAGCCACAAGGTCAAAAAAGCCCTGGGCTTTAAAACGGATGAAACATCAAAATTGGCCTAAAAGGGGAAACCCTCGGGTTGCGCATCCAAAATTGGGGTGGGGATTGCACAATCGAGGGTTTCTGGAAAAAATGTAGCTTGTTTCTACATGATCATAACTGACTTACTCATACGTTGGTCCGCAACGTTTATTTGGTAAATATATTTCCCGGTAGAGAGACTATCGCGAACACGTTCACGAATATTGATTTCGGCCGTCCCTTCCAATACCATTTCATTGAAAACTGTACCCACATTCTGACCCAGTATATTGTATAGCTGAATATCAACATGGGCGCTAAACGGCATCTCCAAATAGATATGTGGACTATTATCTGTTGGATAATAAGGTCTATGGGTGACCTGAAAGCGTTCTTCCTCATTGGCCACTTCACCTGTTTCGTCCTCCCTTGGGGGCGTATCGGGTAAGGTAGGTGGATCGTTGTCCATCACGATTTCGTCGAAGGTTTCGCCACTACAGTTGAATCCTAGATTTACTGCTTGATATTGATAACCCAATAGGTGTTGCTCTACTGAACTTCTGGGAACACATAACCATTCGGCCAGAACGGTTCCGTAGAGGTTCCTAAAATCCATGGTATACTCCAAGTTACCCCTACCGTTAGGTTCATCCAATGAGGGGTGGTTACCTACGAATGCACTTCCGTCAAGTCCTGAACCAAAGAATAATGTGGGAGCAGCCTTGCCGTGATCTGTACCGTTTGAACCGTTTTCAAAAATACGACGGCCAAATTCGGAGAAGGTCATACTCAATACGTTGTTGTCTTGTTCGGTAAAGGCCAAATCCTCATAAAAATTATTAACCGCAATCGAAAGTGTCGACATCAGTCGTTCATGTGCTAAAGGTTGGTTTCCGTGGGTGTCAAAACCACCCATCGAAATCATGTATACCTTAGTGCCCAAGTTTCCTTTGCTCAAACGTGCCAATAGGGCAAGTTGTCTGGCAAAACCGTTGTCTTGATATTCTACTTGGTTTTGTCCTCTTTCGTACGCAGCGTTGATTATGCCTGCGTACTCATAAGTGGTATTGGCAACACCTCTAAGAAAACGAAGTTGATCACCGTACATACAGTTATCAAAAGGGGCATTGGCAATGTCATAGAAGAAACCGGTTTCAGCAATTTCCTCCAACTGGTCAATATTGTTGGTTACAAAGGCGTAATTGGTCTCGTCTCCTTGAAAAACCAAATTGGCGATATTCCCTATTTGAATGGCTGCCGGTGCCTCTGGAGGATTGATGAGGTAGTCAGGATAAATATCTTCGAAATATCTTCCCATCCAACCCGTATTCAATCCTGAAAACCCAGTAGAGGTCAAATCAGAGTTTGCGTAAATATCAGAACCGGTAAAGTGGGACAAACTTTGGTTCTCATAGCCTACGCCATGCACAGCTTTAAATTGACCTTCACCCCAAAGCGGTTCTAGGGCATTCATATAAGAAGGAATACCGAAATCATCCGTCAATTTTAGGACTTTACTCTCTGGAATGTAAATGTTAGGTCTTTGATTCGCGTAGGTATCGTATTGTTGAATGGGAATAACGGTGCTTAAGCCATCGTTACCACCGCTCAGTCGGATTAATACGAGAATGTTGTCCGTATTGGCATTGTTTACCGCTGACATTAGGGGTGATGGTCCCGAAGCGGACAATAAGTTGCTGCCTAAAAACATGGAGCCAGAACCGGCTATGCCCAATGCTTGCATAAAGGAGCGTCTGCTCCATTTTTTGTGTTCTTGATCATGACCTTCATGTTCAAGGCCTTTGTGGGGGGAATTATCGTGAATATGATGGGTATCGCACATAACAGTAGGTTTATTTGAGTTGATATTCTGGTTCTCTTACAATATGTAGTAACAATAGGAATACTTGTGAAGGTGTATCCTCAAGCATGATTTGCCAACTATTGGTTTCATAGTAACCAGAATCGTTGTAAGGCTCTCTGAAAACACCAATGGCCGTTTGATAATTTTGTTCTGTCAAAAGTCCTTTGGGCAAAAATGAATCAATGATGGCCCTTGCATACTCATCGGGGTCATTAGGGTTTGATACAGCGCCAACAGCATTAATGGCCAAAGTCCTAAATTGCTCTTGATTCGCTTGAAAGAATTGCTCAATAAATACTTCGGAAGTTAACCACCTACCAATAATATAATTGGTGTTGATCCATTGTCTATCTCGTTGCCATCCGGCAACATCCACAGGATCCCAAAGTTCTTGACCAATCATGGCGGAAGCATCCAAGAAATTGATTACGGTACCATCTGTATAACCGAAATTGGTTTCTTTGATTAGATTAAAATAAAGGTCGAACGGACTTTTAATGATAACACCAATAGCGGTTTCATCAAAAAAGTGCTCACTGGAAAAAAGTTGTCGTAAGACAGGGGCTATCTCAAAGTTGTTGGCGATGAAGGTGGCTGCCATACCATTTAGGATAGTCTGGGCCTCAGCCGCATCCGCATCTGGATGAACAAAGTAATTGTAGAGTTTTTTAGAAATAAAGAACGCTATCTGATTTGCTCTTTGCTCAAAAAGAATCGTAATAACGTCATCATATCCCCAGTTTCCGGTCTGTCCTAAAATGGTCTTGTCATCTGTGTCAAATCGTTCAGGATTGAAGGTGATTTTAGTACACCCTACTTCTCCGCGATTCACGTAACCGGTAAGTGCTCGAGCGGTTTCAATGATATCTTCTTCAGTATAGCCTACGCCTTCCCCTAAAGTAAATAACTCGTACAATTCTCTAGCATAGTTTTCATTAGGACGATTTCTATTGTTGAATGCACCATCCAAATATCGCAGCATGGCACTTGTTAGGCCTATTTCACTAACAAAAGTCCTAAAATTGCCTAGTGCATTACGCTGTAAACAGTTGACGTATTCGTACAAGAAGGAATTACAATCATAAACGTCCAGTTCCGTAACAAAATGGTTGCTCCAGAAAACGCTCATGCGGTCAAAGAGATTGTTGTTCAGCAAACTATTGCCATATGCTGTATTCAGTTCTTCGCGTTGCGCCCTGCGCAATTGTCTGGCTAAATCGCCATCTTCAGGGTAATTGGCATTGGTCCATTCCGCCCATTCCGGTGCGGGAATGGGAGCGGTAGCCAGGGCTTGATCTACAAGATTGTTTACCAGGGTAGCGGCATTCTGACCAACGGCAAGGTCAATTGTTTCTAAAGATGCACTGAATCCAAGCCTTCGGTACAAATGCTGTGCACGCAATTTGTCCAAAGGGGCATTATACGGTGCTAGTGTACCTGTATTACAGTTAACAAATAATTCCATAGCAAAATTTGGTATAATTATATATCATAGTCATGGGGTAAACTATGCGTTGAAGGTAGGTGTTGTTCGTTTGAGCTTCCAAAGTACAACCTTAACGCTAAAATGCCGATGAAGCACCAAATTTTTCGATGAAATGCACTTACTTTTTCATTAATTTAAATTTTAAATGGGATTACACAACGAATTTGGGAAGCTGGGCGAACAAATGGCCAATGATTTTCTTGTAGGGAAAGGGTATGAAATTCTCTACAGGAATTATCGTTTTCAAAAAGCTGAAATTGACATTATTGCAAAGAAAAATGGTGTTTTAGCTGTGGTCGAAGTGAAATCAAGAAGTTCTGACGCCCTACAGGAAATTGCAGAGACTGTTAATCAGAAGAAGATGCAACTGATGGTTCTTGCGGCTGACCATTATGTGACCGATAATGATATGGACATAGAGGTGCGTTTTGACATCATAACGCTACTCAAAAAGGGCAATACCTTTAAAATAGAACACATCACCGATGCCTTCTATTATTTTTAACTATTTGTGATATATGTAACAATTAGTTATTTTTGTTGCAAATTCAATCGTGATGAAAACCATCTCCGCAGTTGTAGAGCAGTATATTAAAAAGAAGCCATTTTTACAGAGTGCCTTGGCGCAGGGCATTATTAACTTGACCTCACTGTCGAGAATTGTCAAACCTGAAATCGAAGAAGAATTAGGTAAAGAGGTTCGTAATGGCGCTATTGTCATGGCCCTTAAGCGTCTATCAGATGATTTGGAGTTCCGAGCCACGCACAAAATTGTGAAAGTGCTCAAGAACATTGGGGAAATTACCGTACGCTCTAACTTAACGGACTACACTTTTTTATCCTCTGAAACCATACTTGCACAACAAGCAAGGTTACTTGAAAAGGTACATGAGAACCAAGATATTTTTTACACGTCGTCACGGGGTGTAAATGAAATCAATATAGTGGTCAGTAATGCATTGGATGCTACAGTTGAAGAATTATTTCAAAACGAACGTTGTACCCAGAAAGCTGAACACCTCTCATCGGTCACGGTGAAACTACCTTCAGAGAATGTCTCCGTGCCAGGTATTTATTATTTTATCTTTCAGCGATTGGCATGGGAGGGCATCGTGCTTTACGAAGTGATTTCTACAACCAATGAGTTTACCATTTTGGTCAATGATGACCAGGTCGATGTGGCCTTCAAGACCATAAAAGATTTGAAGACCTTGTAGTCAACGGAACTTTTCAAGCTTTTTGTTCATTACCCAAAACCATAACGGTTGAAAAATGGCCAGTAGCATCATACCCGGATAACCTGTGGGCATTTGCGGACTTTTTTCATGTGATTTTAAGATTTGGTATTTCTTGCTACCGTTGTAATGATGATCGGAATGACGGGAGAGATTGAAAAGTAGTGTTCTTCCAATTGGGTGGTCGGAGTTCCAGCTATGGTGGTGCCGAACAGCTTCATATCGACCATTTTCATTTTTCTTTCGCAACAAACCATAGTGTTCGATATAGTTTACGGTTTCCAAAAGAATAATACCAAAGATAGCTGCACCCAAAAAAGCAACAAAGACCGATATTCCAAATACTTGATAAATAAGGATTAGCAATAGCATGTTTGCTATAGAATAGATGATCATTCTATTTTGAATGGAATACCATGATTTTCCTTCGGCCTTCAATCTCTTTTTTTCCAATTGCCAGGCTTCAATATAACTTCCGAAGTGAGAGCGAATCCAATACACAAAAAGGATTTCATCTTTTCTAGCGGTGGCAGCATCTTCAGGAGTGGCAACATTTCGGTGATGCCCAGCGTTGTGGTAGGGCAAGAAATGGGTGTTCAAAGAAGTCAACAATAAAATCTCACCAAGAAATTGTTCCCATCGGGCGTGACGATGCCCTAACTCATGACCGACGTTGATACCAATGACCCCACACATAAACCCCATTGCCGTAATACGACCGACAAATTCCAAAGAGCCGTAGGGTGTTTCACCAATAACATAAAAGAAATATATCAAAAAACCCACCTGAATAGGCAGTGTACCATTTAGAATGTAGTCGTAAATTGTATTGTTCTTTTCATCTTCGGCAATCTTTCGCTCCATATTTTCCCGATCTGGGGGCACAAGAAGTTCGATAAGTGGTACAATTCCGAAGAAAACAAAAAGAGGTAAAAAGGTCCATATCCCATTCAAAGTAAAAGCTATTAGAACGGTAACGGGTATGGTATATACAAAGAGATATTTCAATCGTTTCATGTCGACTATTTTGAGATGCCTTTGGTAATGATATTGATGAGATTATCAAAATGGGCTTCTAGACGGTCGTATTCTCCTTTTAAAAAGAAGTTAGGTTCCAATCCTTGAAGTAACATCACCAATACCTGAGCGTAGACGAGATGGTCTCCCGGAAGCTCCAGTTCATTATTTTGAATACCCCGCTTAATGACTTTTACAATTTGGTTGACTTCCCACTCTTGAATTTGGTTCTTCACATTGTCGACAAAATCATAGTGTTCATAAAAACTAGGTCGCAGTGTTTCTTGATAATTTGGTGCATTGCGCAGTATTTCCATACGCTTCAACATGTAGTTTTTTAAGATTAGTCTGGTGTCGACTTGTTCATTTTCGAAGAGGGGAACAAGGGCGCTGGTCAACCCCTTCAGTTCTTCAAGAACCACTGCTTCAAATAGTAATTCTTTACTGCCGAAATGGTAATATAAAGACCCCTTTGCCTTTTGGGCTGTTTCGGCAATATTTTCCATAGAGGTTTTATAGTACCCGAATTTGCTGAAAGTGAAACCGGCAGCTTTAAGCAATTTATCCTTGGCTATTTTTGACATTTTGACTAAAATGGTTAAATAGTCAAATGTAAAAAAATGAATTCAAAAGAACGGTGGAGCCTTTTGTAAATTAGAATTTTATCCATTCTCTGGTATGATTTTTGGAGCTCAATGGTAACCTAGTATCAAAACACAGAAAATGATTCGCACTATCGTTTTTACTATTTAATTGATCGGCCTTATGGCCCTAGCTTACCCCCAAAATGCACTTCGTGACGACCTAAACGGAGAGTACTATGACCCCAACTAATACATTGAAGCATATGAAACAAAAGATGGTTCCCCGTATTTAAATCTTGACTTTACCCCTGCAAAGATTGGAAATAGGGAAAAGGCTTACTTGGTCAGGTTGAATGCGTATATGGGGACTATAGAAGTTTGGATAAAAGAGAATCAGGATATTGTTCTTGATAATTCAAGGAAAGAAAAAGTTATGTTGTTAGATGGTTCAAAGAGGGAATATGTAATCGGGGATTTTAAAAGTTCAAAAGGCGAAGTGATTCAGGGTTTTTTGGAAATCATTGAATGTTCTGATGCCTATATTTTGTACAGTAGGGAAACCATTAAATATTTTAAGAAAACCAAAGCGGGAGCATATGCCCCTGCCAAACCCGCCCAATTTGAACAAGCGAACGATCAATTTTATTTGAAATGCCCCGACGACCAAATGCCTAGCTATTTATCGAATAATAAAAAGAAGTTTATGGCTGTTTTTGAACCTAAGGCGGCTTCCAAAATCAAAATGTTGATGAAAAAAGAACACCTCAGCCTTGACAAAGAAGAAGATATGCTTCAAATTTTAGATGCTATGTTCAAAAATTGAAATGGAATCTCCACTTTTATAAGTTCCATAATCGATAAAATGCATCTAGGCTCGCCAAGTGGTAATACCTCTTAAAAACGTATATCGAGAATAAAATACACTTCATCCATATCGTTGTTTTTCAGCGATTTTTTTACTGGGATAAACGACGAAAATCGTCACCAGGGTGGACCCCTAGGTAATTTTACACTGTAACAATTACCTAAGACATGAAAGCTATTTTAACCTTCGTTTTTTTCATCTTTATCACTACTACTGCCATGGCCAACACAAAAGAAAAGAAGGTTGAGACCATCACTAAAGGGTTAAATATAGAAATGGGTATCACTACTACTGCGGTAAGATCACTGAAGGTGGCAAGATTGTATAAGTTTAAGAACTCAAGAATAAAAAAAGCCCTACGCTTTACTACTAAAGCAAACAAATCAAAAATGGCTTAAGGATAATGTAAGAATTGACTGTGCGGCCCTCGAAAGAGGGCTTTTTTGGTTTTTAAGAAGACGGTATCTTGATTTCAATACCCCGATGTATTTAAAGTTATGTAATAATCCAAAGAACCATGACTATTCTCAATGGTCTTGCTGTGGATTCAATAATGATGATAGTACAACTAATTTACGGGTACTTTTTCATGAACGGAAAAATCAGCTCTTTTCGAACTGTTGCTCAAATTGGTTATGAATCCATAAGATGATGAGTCCGAATACAACGGCGAATACGATAAGGATGGTATTGACCAAACCTTCCACAGAAAATGAAATTCGTATTAATATGGTAGAAATCACAAATCCTGAATTGCGAATAACCTTATGGTATTGATCGGTGTAAAAGAATGACACCAGTAATAGCAAGACATCTACTATAATCAATATTGAAAAGAACTCATCAAAAAAGATGTTGTTTACGTTTTTGAGTTGCTGAATATTGGAATGATTCCCTGAAAATTCTGCGTAGCTCCAACTTCCAAAAGAATATAGAACAAGGCCAAGCAATAAGGGCACTAAAACCAAAGCAATTCCCTTTTTTAGGTGTACAAATTGATGAAGCCCCTGACTTAGACCGGTCTCTTTATTTTTTATTTTTTTTCGGTTCTTGTTCAATCGATAAAACCAGAATAAGAGGTAAAATAAAATGATGGACGCTAAAATGTCATACGTAAACTGTAGGTCACCTTTAACACTGAACCATTCGGTGGTCAATTTAAGATTGGCCAGATCTTTGAACAATCGCCTTATAATGATTAGGCTTATAATTTCATACTGTTTGCTGATATATGTTGTTATGGAACGGGGCAGGTAGTACACCAATAAATACACCTCGTAAATTAATATAAATGAAAAGGGGGTATAGACAGCCGCTACAGGACTCCCTAAAAGTGAATTTTCTGCATTGAGAAAGGGTAAGACGTCAGCCAAATAGATAAAGGCGAGATGCACTATAAAGCTAATAATGGAAAGGATAAGAATACCTCTTTCGATACCCTTTTTCGAAGTTTCCGATAAAAATAAACCGTGTAATTTTTTTACCGATGCATTCAATGAATTCATTGTTAAATTTAGACAATAAAAGGTAGAAACCTTAGCGCATAAAATTTTATTTATATGGGAGAAATCCGAAAAAACGAAATGTATAGGCTATTCACTTATGACCAATTGATGGAAATGCCAAGCCGTTATCGGGGGGTTTTGCTCAATAAAGTTTCAGGAGTTAAACCGGCCAATCTTATTGGTACCCAGTCAAAAGACGGCCAAACCAATTTGGCCGTCTTTAATTCAGTGGTCCATATTGGGGCCAACCCTCCGTATTTGGGTTTTATTTTGAGACCAACCACGGTAGAACGCCATACTTATGACAATATAAAGGCCACAGGTGTTTATACGATCAATCAAATCACGACGCAAATCGTTCAACAGGCACATCAAACCTCCGCCAAATATGATAGAACCACAAGTGAGTTCAACGCCGTGGGTTTGACGGCGTGTTACCACGAAGGTTTTCAAGCTCCGTTTGTTGGGGAAAGCCATATTAAAATGGGGCTTCAGTTTGAGGAAGAGCACTATCTATCTTGCAACGATACCCGATTGGTCGTTGGTAAAATACAATATCTATTGTTGCCAGAAGGTCTAGTTGAAGAAGATGGTAATATTGCCCTAGAACAATTGGATAGTGTTGCTATTGGCGGGTTGGATTCTTATTACACCATCGAAAAACTGGGGCGGTATGCCTATGCCAAGGCAAATTGACCCACTGTAACAGATGAAAAGATTTTTTATCATTTCAATAAATAATTTAACCATATCAACTAAAAAAAATGATTTTAAAAAGAACGTTTTGTGGTTTTGCCAGTCTACTGTGTATATTTCTTACGGCTCAAGATCGGAACACCAAATTCGCAATATTGGATGCTGAACTTACCAAAATCTCATCACTCGGCCTTTTAAGGGGCTATGGCGTTACGATTGTCAATAAAGACAGTACGCTATTTGCAAAAGGGTATGGGTTCTCTGATGTTGAGGGCAAATCACCATACAGTGTAAACTCCATTCAAAATATTGGTTCCGTATCAAAGACGTTAATTGGTCTTGCTTTGATGAAGGCACAAGAATTGGGGAAATTAAATCTGAATGACCCCATTAACCATCACTTGAAATTTGATGTCACAAATCCACACCATCCTGAAAGTCCAATTCTAATTCGTCATCTGGCAACCCATACCGGTACCATTTTAGATACTGATTTGTACGATGAACAATCGTATTACGTGCTCAATGCAAATGATTTAAAGTTGCCGGTGATGAAGAGTATCGGTGAAGACTTAAAGACACTTGAAACAAAAGTTTCTCTGGAAACCTATCTTGAGAATTTTCTTTCTTCAGAAGGGAGTTGGTTCAAAAAGAAGAATTTCTTGAAGGTAAAGCCAGGAAGCACATATGAATATACTAACGTTGGGGCAGCACTGGCCGCATATGTTTTGGAGCAGGCAACAGGTGTGCCTTATGACGAATTTACGAAGATTCATATTCTAGAACCCCTGAAAATGAATGCCACAGGCTGGTCTTTCGATGCCATCGATAAGTCGAAACACACCAAGTTATATACTGATGAAGGTGAGGTGATACCCCATTATTCATTGGTCACTTACCCCGATGGTGGTCTATTGACCGATCTTGACAATTTCGGGTTGTACTTACAAGAATTGATGAAAGGTTATTTGGGTGAAGGCACCTTGTTGACCGCTTCCTCATATAAAGAATTATTTACCCAGCAATTGCCTGTTAAGGAAGTACCCAAAGACGCCAACCGATATAATGACGAGTTTAATACAGGTATTTTTATGGGTTTCTCTCCCGTGGGCTGGATTGGGCATACGGGTAGTGATCCTGGGGTCAGTACCTTTATGTTTTTTGATCCCGAAACCGGACTGGGCCAGATTGTGATGATGAATACTTCGCTAAGTGGCGATTCGATAAATCAGCAGCTGATACCGATTTTTAAGGGATTGAATAAGGTATTGAATTAGACCTATTTTTTTGTCATCAT
>JBHJJC010000015.1:0-41447 GCA_050042945.1 Croceivirga sp. | reverse complement strand
ATCCAGAAAATTAAATCGGAGCCACGTGAAATTCCTACACCACCCAATGAAACAGAAAAAGAAATCATTGAAGAAAAGGAGGTAGTGGAGGAGAAAAGTGAGCCCAGGCAAGAGGCGATAAGTGAGGCTCCTTCTGAAAAGTTATTGACACAAGAGAGCGAAGAGTCCAGTCGAATAAAACAACGGCGCGAAGCGAAACGAAAAGCAGATGAGGCCGCTAATAAGGCTAAGGCTGAGGCGGAACGGAAAGACCGTGAACGTGTTGCAGCGGAGGCAAAAAGAAAAGCTGAAGAGGCCGCAAAGAAAAAGAAGTTAGATGCATTAATGGGAGGTATCGGAAAGTCTGATGGAACGCAGAGTGGTTCGGAGGGCGATGATACTACACCCGGTGATAAAGGAAGTCCATCCGGTAATCCCTATGCTACATCATATTACGGCGCTCCAGGCGCGGGTGCAGGCGGATATGGACTAAATGGGCGTTCGCTTGCAGGTAGGGATAAGGTACAACAAGAATGTAATCAAGAAGGAACAGTTGTGGTACGCATTGTTGTGGACCGAAATGGAAAGGTGGTAAAAGCCCAACCTGGGGTTAAAGGAACCACCAATAATCACCCTTGTCTTCTTGAGCCTGCTAGAAAGACGGCCTTTCTGCATCGATGGAATTCTGATTCCAAGGCGCCATCACAACAAGTTGGTTTTGTTATGGTCAATTTTAAATTGGGCCAATAGTGACCTATTCACAGACGTTAGATTGGCTTTTCGCCCAATTACCGATGTATCAACAGAAAGGGGCATCGGCCTATAAAGGGAAATTGGACAATATTTTGGCATTGTCCGAATATTTGGGCTATCCTGAACAAAAATTTAAATCCATTCATGTCGCCGGAACTAATGGTAAGGGTTCAAGTAGCCATATGTTGGCTTCTATTCTGCAAGAAGCTGGCTATAAAACGGGACTCTACACTTCGCCCCATCTAAAGGACTTTAGGGAACGCATTAAGATAAATGGCAAGAAAGTTGGTAAACCGTTTGTGGTTGATTTTATTGAAGAAAACAAAGTTTTTTTTGAGTGTAATCAGCTTTCCTTTTTTGAGATGACCGTAGGTATGGCATTTCAATATTTTGCAGATCATCAGGTTGATATTGCCATTGTTGAGGTTGGATTAGGGGGGCGTTTAGATTCTACAAATATCATTAAACCTGAAGTGAGTTTAATCACCAATATTGGTTATGATCACATGGATATCTTGGGCAATACCTTGGAAAAGATTGCCATGGAAAAGGCAGGTATTATAAAGCGTAATGTTCCCGTTATCATCAGTGAGCGCCAACCTGAAACGGAAATGATTTTCAAGCTTATTGCCCATCAACGAGCGGCCAGTATCACTTTTTCTGATATGCTCGAAATACCTGAGTATAAGACCGACCTTTTGGGTGAGTACCAAAAGAAAAATAGTAGAGGTGTGATTGCTTGTTTACAAGCTCTTAAGGGATTCCAGGTAAAGGAAGACCACATTAAAAAAGGACTCAACAGTGTGGTACTTAATACGGGTTTGTTGGGTAGGTGGCAAATCATACGGACCAAACCGAAAGTAATATGTGATACCGCCCATAATAAAGAAGGTCTTGGAATAGTTTTGAGGCAGTTGAAAAAGCAACAATATAAAGAGCTCCATTTGGTATTGGGCTTTGTCAATGATAAGAACGTGTCTGAATTATTATCCCTATTTCCAAAAAAAGGAAAATATTACTTTGTTCGACCTCGCGTACCACGCGGGATGGATACCTCTAAATTGAAAAAGTTGGCCAAAGAAAATGGTTTGACTGGTAAAAAATATGATACAGTAAAAAAAGGGCTTGATAAAGCCATTTCAAAGGCTACATCGCAAGACTTGATTTATGTGGGGGGAAGTACATTTGTGGTGGCAGAGTTGGTTTGACAATTTTAAAAGTTTTTCATTGCCGTATGGAGAAAATCATATTATATTTGCACTCCGTTTTAAAAACGGGCGCGTAGCTCAGTTGGTTCAGAGCACCTGGTTTACACCCAGGGGGTCAGGGGTTCGAATCCCTTCGCGCCCACTACTTCAAACCCCTTAAAATAAGGGGTTTTGTTGTTTTTACAGGCTTTGTCTTCTTTCTGAAATTTACCGTTTTGCGCAAAATCTAGTATCGTTCAAGTAGGTTTTGAGCATGCTATTGCCGTGACTTTCGAAATGTTTGTTATTTGTTTTATTATCCCTTGTTTATTTCAACAAACTGTAAATAATCGGAGTTCTTGGCTATGATTAAGTGTTCTTTTCCTTTGATACTGATTTTGGCCATATCTTTTACATCTCCCGGGGCATAGAATCCACTTTTCTTCGCCAGTATCGGCATAAAATTACCTTGACCGTCACCACTTAATAAAAGCCCATTGCTTGCGTCATTTTTGGGGGTCTCTACCTCCGAAGCGTATAGGTTTCCCGCTATTAAAGCATCTAAATGGCCATCTTCATTAAAGTCTTCAATAATAATTTGATTGATGGCTGAAAGTTGTGCATGATTTGGGAGTGGGTGGGATTTAAATTTACCATCTTTATTCTCTAGATAAACACTGGCAAATGAATTTACTTGGTAGTGAAGTGAATTTTCGAGTGTTTTTTCAGAATAGACATCCTCTAAGGTTGCTTGTGAAAAAGACTCATAATCTTTAAATTTTTCTTTGATCATGGGTATTTGTTGTGACGAACACTCCCTGCCGCGTAGGGGAAATTTTTCACCTTCGTTATAATAGCTCAAGACAATATCACCTGTACTATTATTGTCGAAATCGTTAAAATAGATATCAAAAGTTTCCTCTTGAGTCGCTTTGTACTTATAGTTTAGACCTAAGTTACCAGCGATAAAATCCATATCCCCATCATTATCGAAATCTCCAGATTCAATACTAAACCACCATCCTCTAGAATTCTCAAGTCCTACTTCTGCCGTAACGTCACTAAAATATCCGCTGTCGTTCTTTAGAACAGTAATGGGCATCCATTCTCCAGTTAGTATTAAATCGGTCCACCCGTCTTGATCAATATCCATCCAGCTGGTGTCCGTTACCATACCCAATTTCTTTAGAAAAGGAGCGATTTTTGGTGAGGCGTCCACAAATCTGACCTCACTGTTTTGGGTAATGTTTTCCAATAGGTAACTATCTGCAGGTTGCGGGTAATGTCCGGGGACCAACCTACCAGTTACCAAAAGATCAAGGTCACCATCTTTGTCATAATCGTAACTTGAAACCAATCCGCCGCTAGCCAATATAGCCGGCAGAGCATCCGTATTTTTTGAAAAGTTCCCCTTACCGTCGTTCATGTATAAACGGTCTTGTAGCGCTTTCGAATTGGGCCTAAATTCATTACCCCCACTAGCGATGTAGATATCATTGTCGCCATCACCATCGGCATCGAAGATATGTATGCCTAGGTCTTCTGAGATTTTATCTTCCTCGAATACGGCAGTATTCGATAATACAAAACCAGATGTGTATTGCATGTAGATACTGGTCAAAGCGCGATGGGCACCGCCTACCACAAAATCCTCCATACCGTTGCCATCCAAATCGCCCACTGCAATCGCAGGTCCAAACATGGAGGTCTGATGTGGAAGTAGAATTTCTTTTACGAAATCATCGTAAAGATTTTCCCTATAAAAATGTGCTACAACGGTAGTTGAATCTTTTTGTGTTGCAAATAATTTGGGAATTGTTTCTTCTCGATGATTAGACAATTCTATGGCTTCATTATAATCGATTGTCAACAAAGCATTTGCTGATATATTTTTTATTAGTTGTGTTTTTCTATCAGGCCAAGTAATTTCTATTGAATCAATGGTTGGTACTTGTCCCAACCCAAAATGCATTCGTGGGGCGACGGAAGATTGAAATCCTCTTGTCAAAGTCAGTTCTTGATATTGTGATTGCCCCTTCGAATGAAGTAAAACTTTGGTGCCCAGGCCGTTTTTATTTTCCTCTGGCCCATTGAATTGAAGTGTAAGGAAGTGGCTCTTATTTGAACCGGTATTTTCAAAAATGGTAGCAACATCATCAATGTTATTCGTCACGATTTCGAGGTCTCCGTCATTATCTAAATCAACGTAGAGTGACCCGTTCGAGAATCCTTTATGTTCAATACCCCACTCTTTATTCATTCGTGTAAAAGTCAAATCGCCATTATTTTTAAGGGCATAATTGTCTATTTTCTCTGATGGAATCTGCAATGTTTTTTGAAGTGTACTGTCTTTGTGGATTCCCTTTTTTTCAATTTCGATGAAGAAATCACGATTGTTAATCTCTCGGCGCGTTCCATTGGAAATGAAAATATCCTTCCATCCATCATTGTCAAGGTCCGCGAATAAGGGTCCCCAACTCCAATCGGTTGACGATACTCCGGCTATTCTTGAAACATTACTAAAGTCTGGCAGTGAATCCAGTAGGTTGCCATTGTTCATTTGAAGACTATTTTGCATATACTGGTAATGAAAACCGGCATTTACCGTACTCCAGAATAAATCAGGGTTCATACTGGCCATATTGGCTTTTGCACGACGATTGATTTGAGCTGTCATATCGACCTGTAAAATATCGGGCAGTGCATCATTATTGAAATCGGCGATATCAACGCCCATACCATAAAAGGATGTGTTTTTTGTGGATTTTCTTACCACTTCATAAAAGGTACCATCCTTATTGTTCATATATAGTTAGTCTGGGGTACTGAAGTCATTCGACACATAAAGATCGGGCCATCCATCTTTATTCAAATCGGCCGCTGTGGCACTTAAAGACAAGCCAAATGTTTTGAGTCCCGCTTCTTCGGTTACATCGATAAAACGGTCACCCTCCCTTTTAAAAAGATGGTCTGTTTCCTGGGGTTGCGGCCCAACCTGTTTGAAGCGGTAATAATAATTCGGTGCATTAAAAGGGGTAGGCGGATAATTGGCAACATACAAATCTAAATCCCCATCTAAATCATAGTCAAAGAAGGTAGCTTGAACACTGTTGCTTGCGTCATTAATTCCGTATTCTTTGGCTTTATCTGAAAAGGTGTTATCGCCATTATTGATAAACAGTTGGTTCTCTTTTGTACTGAATTTGCCACCTACCGAACAATAGAAATCAAGGTATCCGTCATTATTGACGTCGACCATTGTGGTTCCGGTATACCATCGATTGTCCCCAGCCATACCAGAAGATTCTGTAATGTCTTCAAACTCAAGGTTGCCTTTATTCAAATAGAGTTTATTGGGTACCATATTCCCGGTAAAGAATAAGTCGGTCAATCCGTCATTATTGATATCACCGGCTGAAACACCTCCACCCATATAAATATAGGCATAGGTAAAGTAGTTCAGCGAATCATTTTCTGTCAGGGTATTGGCAAAAGAAATGCCAGTTGTTGAAGGGCTAAGCTTTTTAAAAATTGGCGTGGTGCCTATTTCACTTGCCTTATCATCGCAACTCATAAAGAGTAAGAGGCCTATTTGAAAAAAGAGGCTTAAAGAGATAAACTTCATCGTAGAAAATTGGATTTTTAAAGGTAATAACCCAGAGGTGTAAAACAAAAACAGGGCATTGAAAAATGCCCTGTCTGTTTTAGCTAAACTTAAACTAAAAACTCAACTAAACTTATGTTTTAATAGCCTGGATTTTGATCAAGAACACCCCCACTTAAATCGATTGCTGTGATGGGAATGGGCAACAAATCCATTCTTGGCTCGTAGGTTCCCACCTTTGTTCCAAAATTGGTAATGGTACGCGCCTCATTTTGTGTGTAGGTATTGATCACATCAGCAGCATTGCCCCATCTTCTCAAATCAAATAATCTGTGCCCTTCCATGGCCAGTTCAAGACGTCTTTCAAAACGCACTGCTTGACGAGCGAAGCTAGCATCTGCAAAGGCAGTATAGGGTTCAATTTGATAGTTTGCGGCATCTGCATCGCCGGCCTCATTCTGCAAGTACGACATATTTTTGGCACGATTACGTACTTCATTAACGTAGTTCAATGCAGAAGTTAAATCGCCTTCTTCCACTGCCGCTTCTGCAGCCATTAATAATACGTCAGCATAGCGCATAATATGGTAATTAACACCAGAATGTTGTTGCCCCCATGCGCCGGAACCAACGTTACCATCCTCACCGGCCTGATAAACGTTTTTCTTCGGTAAATAAGGGCCTGAAATATCTGCAAAAGTGGCCCGAATCCAATCAGCTCCTACGTGCAAGCCATATCCATTATAATCAATTCCACGTCGACCGATGGTATAGTCGATTCTCGGATCTAAGGGACCAGTATGTGGTGTAAAAGGATCAGCACTATTTACTGCATAATCATTGGCAATGTCAGTTTGATTATAGGTATCCAATAAAGGAAGTCCTGCGCCATCAGTTTGGTAGGCATTGGCCAAATCTTGAGTGGGCTGATAAAAGCCACAACAAGAACCGAAAGGTCCAGGGTTAGGGAAGTTTAACGTACCTCCACGATTTCCATTAAAAGACTGACCTGAATCTGTAGTAAACTGAATAGCAAAAACAGATTCTGCACTATTGTCCCCGGCTAGGCTAAAATTATCCAAGAATTCCGCGTTTAGTGCATATGGGCCGTTATTGATAACATCTTGAAATAATGTTAAGGCTGGGCCAAAATCAGATTGAAACATATGTGCTTTGGCCATAAACGCTTTGGCCGTCCAAGAAGTAGGCCTTCCTACGTCTGCTTGTGAATCGGGTAAATTATCTATGGCAAATTGAAGGTCTGCTTCTATCTGTTCCCAAATTGGGCCCGGGTAAGGTTGATTGAACTCTGTAGCCGCAAAATTCTCATCAGAAATATACGGTACATTCCCGTACATCTTTTGCAATTCAAAGTTAAAATGACCCCTTAAAAAACGGGCTTCTGCCAATTGTGAGCTGAAATCACCTTCCTCTAAAGAGGCAATCAATGAAATAACAGCATTGCTACGATTCACACCGGCAAAAAGGCCATTCCACTTTCCAAAGATATAAGGGTTACCCGTTTGCCAATCGTATATTTCCAATAAAAATAAATCGGCTTGGTCCCCATCGGTACTTCCCTTGTGGGCGTCAACAGCCAAAACATCAAACCACCAGTTATCTCCACTAACGGTCCAGTCGGATGCACCTTGGTTATTTCTTATTCCGTCCAAAGAAGAATAGGCTCCAACGAGCAATAAATCCACTCCATCGGCATTGGCCAAAGCATCATCGCTTAAAGCACCAACCGCCGGTTTTTCCGTAAAATCATCACTACAGGCCAATACGGTGACCAGTAGGGTAACATAAAACATTAATCTCTTTTTCATTTTTTTAAAATTTAGCGTTAATACCGAAGGTATAAATTTGCGAAAGTGGGAATATACCAAAGTTACCAAAATCTATACCAAGCGATAGATTGTTTGTTGGAATGACTTCTGGATCAAAACCTTCATAATCCGTGATGGTCAACAAGTTCGAACCTTGTAAGTATATCCTAAAGTTATCCATGCCTATCGTTTCTGCTATATTATCTGGAAACGTATATCCTATTTGTAGATTCCGTAATCGCACAAAGGATGCGTCTTCGACAAAATAAGAATTGGGTTGGGTTTCTACACCTTGAACAGACTGACTTAGTGCGGGTAGCGTGGCATCGGTATTATCCGGTGTCCAAGAGTCTAAAACCCGAGTACTTCTATTGCCCAAGAAAAAGGTTGGGAAATCAGTAAAGATTTTTTCGTAATTGTACACGTCATTACCGACAGAACCAGTAAAGAATACAGAGGCATCAAATCCTTTATATTCAGCGACAAAGTTGAGTCCGAAAGTAAAGTCAGGGTGTGGTGAACCGATAATAGTTCTATCATCGTCGTCGACATCCCCATCCCCATCAACATCACGGTACGTAAATCTTCCGTTATCGTCAAAACCGGTTACTTCACGACCAAAAAAGACAGAGATGGGCTCTCCTTCCAAGGTTCTATTGACCGGGCCACCCCTTAAATCATCACGACCCGGGGTAAAATCACTGATCCATTTCGTTACCTCATTTTTGTAATGAGAAATATTGGCTTCGATTCCATATTTGAAACCATCAGCAGATCCCCCTTTATACCCTATAGCGAAATCGATACCGGTATTTTGAACATCTCCAAGATTCACCAATGGCGCTTGGGCATCAATAGCGGTAGTACTGATTAAATTGTTATCTCTATTGATTAGGTCAATAGTTTTCTGTTTATACCATTCGAAAGAAAGAGTTAAATTATCATCAAACATACCGGCTTCAAGACCAAAGTTGGTCGCTTGACTGGTTTCCCATCTTAAATCTGGATTACCCACTTGACTCAAAATGGCTCCTGTGGAAATAGATCCCCCATTCAGGGAATAATCCGCTATCTGCTCAGTGAGGTTGGAAATGTTAATGGTTGGGTTGTTGGCAGGTAACGTTTGGTTTCCTAACTGCCCCCATGAACCTTTTAATTTCAAACGGTTGATAAAACTATTTTGAGGAAAAAAGTCTTCCTTGCTGACTACCCAACCTGCACTAAAGGATGGGAAGGTCTGACTTTGATTATCCCCCAAAAATCTTGAAGACTTATCATTTCGGATTGTGACCGTGGCAAAATATTTTTCAGCATAGTCATAATTTAAAGTCCCAAAAATCGAGAAGAGTGAGGTCTCCCCGTCAAAGGTATTGTCTGGATTTACCTGAGGAGCACCTGTACCATTGTCCAACAAATAAAAATCTGGTGTTTCAAAGAGAAATCCTGATCTATTGATTTCAACGGCTTTGGTACCGTCTTCCACGGCTTCGACACCTACCAATACATTTAAATCGTGTTCTCCAAAAGAATTGACATAATTCAGGGTATTGTTCCATGTCCAAATAAAGCCATCAAGGTCAAATTCAACGAGCTGGTTGGTGCTCAAAGGCTCAATATGCTCAGGGTCCAAGGCAGTAAACCTCCTATTTTGAAGTGTTCCCACTTGTCCACTAAACGTGGTTTTAAACTTTAGGTTATCAACCACCTCAGCCTGAAGGTAAATGTCACCAAACGCCCTAAACGTCTTATTAAAGTCATCTTTGGCCCGAATCAACTGGGCTACTGGGCTTCGGGTGTTACTTAAGCTAGCCCCACCGGTTCCGGCAAAGTCTCCCTCATCATCGTAAACGGGAATCAAGGGGCTCATACGTAAGGCATCGTTTACCCTGGTATTATTGCTTCTTTGACGGGCAAAAGAGACATTTAAATGCTCACCTATGATGACTTTTTCCCCAATTTTGAATTCTGCATTCAAACGGGTTGTTCCCTGTTGAAAACCTGTTTCCAAGAAAGGTCCATCACGATTCAAATAATTGGCAGAAAGGAAATATTTACCGGTTTCCGATCCGTTCATTATTGATACGGAAACGCTTTGTGTTTGGGCCGTTTGTGTTATGGCATCAATCCAATCCGTACCACCTGGTCGTACCGTAGCACTTCTCGGTGCTCGGGTAATGGGGTCGTATGAGTCCACTCTCGTGTAGCCTTGTAGGGTATTGGGAATTGAGAAAACGCCATCTCCATCAGGATCATATTGCCCGTGGTTTCCTGCTGAACCATCGGTAATAAGAGATCCATCGTTGACCAAACTCTGGCGTATCATGTTTGCATGCTGGTCAACATTTAATAGGTCAGGAGTTCCGGCTACCCTTGCGATACCGGTGTAGGCATCAACACTTACTATCGGCTTTTCCATATTGTAGCCACCACTCTTTGTGGTTACAATAACCACACCATTCGATGCCCGTGCCCCGTAAATGGCTGCTGCTGCATCTTTTAATACGTTGATTTGATCAATATCCTGTGGATTAATACTGTTTAAGATGTTAGCATCATCGGTTTGCAGTCCATCAATAATGTATAATGGATTGGTGTTATTACTAGTACCAAATCCACGAATAACAATACGAGGTGGAGATCCAGGATTACCTGTGTTAACGACACGTACCCCCGTTACCCTACCTTCCAATGCTTCGGAGGCATTAATAATAGGTGCTTTTGTTGCTTCGGAGACGTCTACAGAGGCTACAGAACCGGTAACATCCCCTCGGGTTTGTGTAGAATACCCTAAAACGACCACTTCTGAAAGTTGATTGGCATCTTCAGATAACCTAACGTTAATGGTCGTCTGTCCATTTACTGGAATCTCCTGTGCGGCAAACCCGATATAGCTAAAAACTAAAGTAGCGTTTGAAGCAGCATCAATGGAGTAATTTCCATCAAAATCGGTCTGTGTTCCATTTGTGGAGCCTTTGCCCACCACATTTGCACCGGGTAATGGTGCGCCGTCAGCATCGGTTACAGTACCCGAAATGGTTGTTTGCAACATTTCGACATTGTAACCTTCTGACGGGTCATTTGCTTTTATACTTTGCAATCCGAAGACCAAAAGACCTGTCAGAATCCCGCTTTTAAGCAGACCTAACAATCTTTCAACGGTCTTCTCCGCCAAGCAGAAAAAGCCAAATACATTTGATTGTTTCATAATCATGTAGTTTAATTGAGTTATTTATTCTTGTCGTTGGGCAGGTTGGAATACAAATAGTCTTGTACTTTGCCTTTAATCAGATGATAAAATTATATATTGTTTAAACATACAAATGATATTATTTTGTCATTTTTTTGTATTATTATTATTTCTTTAACATTTTCAATCTCGTAAGGTTCGCAGGTTTAATTTTAGATTGCAGATAACAAATCTTGAAAATATTGGCAAAATGACATTTTTTGACTATAATAGAACTATCTTTCTACTTTTAAATTCAATTCAAAATCAATTATAATTTTTCACCAAACCTTTCGGTGTATAGATTTTATTGACAAAAAAGTATAATAGTTATATACAATTTTATTGGAACAGAATTTAAAATATCATCGGGAAATAACCTCTCTTTCCGATCAAGATAGTTTTCTCGTACTGAGTAGGGTAAGGGATGCTTTTAATTATCCCATACATTTTCACCCTGAGATGGAATTGAATTTTATTTTGAATGGTAAGGGGATTAGACGCACCATTGGATATTCAAGTAAAGAGATTGATGATTATGAATTGGTGCTTGTTGGCCCTAATGTACATCATGGTTGGGAAATGAATAATTGCACACATCCCGTTAGGGAAGTGACAATTCAATTTCACAACGATCTTTTTAGTGAGGGGTTATTGCGGAGAAGCTTAATGCGCCCTTTAAAGGATATGTTTCAGCGATCGGTACATGGTATTCTGTTCGACAAAGAAGAAGTGAAAAAAATTTATCCAAGACTACTGAATGTTTCTGAGATGGAGGGTATGGACTACTTTTTCGAATTGTTCTCCATTCTTTACGATCTCTCAAAGACCCCTGGGCAGACCTTATTATCAGAGGCTCAGCGCATCTCCAATGAATTTGAAAATAGTGATAAGACTAAAATCTTATATACATTTATTCAAGAAAATTATGCGAAGAAAATAACCCTCGATGAAGTGGCAGAACTATTGAACATGAGCAAAGTCTCCTTCAATCGCTTTATGAAGAAGTCTACTAACCACACCTTTATTGAATACCTCAACCAAGTAAGAATTGATAATGCCTCTAGATTATTGGCTGGTATGGATTATAGCGTTTCTGAAATAGCCTATTCATGTGGTTTTAACAACATTGCCAATTTTAATAGAATTTTTAAAAAAATAAAGAAATTAACGCCCAGTGCGTACCGTAAAAAGTTTTTTAGTTTCAAACATGTCGAATAACAATGTAGTATTACATGCAGATAATTGAGAATCAAGATGTCTACGATGTGATTGGCGTAGGTTCTGGTGCTGGTGGCGGAATGGCCACAAAGCAGTTGGCCGATGCTGGATTTAAGGTGGCTTTGGTAGAAGCGGGTCCCTTTTTCGATCCGGCCGATCCAAAAACGATGACACAATTAAAATGGCCTTATGAATCTCCCAGAAGGGGTGCCAATACTGACCGGGCCTTCGGAGAATGGGATATGTCTTGGGGTGATTGGGAGGTTGAAGGTGAGCCCTATACGCATGCTGAGGGTACCGACTTTATGTGGTGGCGCTCCAGAATGTTGGGGGGGCGTACCAATCACTGGGGCCGAATTTCATTACGGTTTGGACCAAAAGATTTTAAAGGAAAAACCAGGGATGGTCACGGTGATGATTGGCCTATCGGTTATGACGATATTAAACCTTACTACGATAAAGTAGATAAATTGATTGGTGTATTCGGAACCAATGAGGGATTGGAGAATGATCCTGATGGTTTTTTTCTGCCCCCTCCCAAACCGAGACTGCATGAACTCTTTTATATCGATGGAGCAAAAAAAACGGGGATTCCTGTTTACCCATCCCGCATGTCAATGTTGACCAAGCGTATCAACAACGAACGCGGCATTTGCTTTTATTGTGGTCAATGTAGTCGTTCTTGTTCGGTCTATGCGGATTTCTCAGCTGGAAGTTGTTTGATTTTTCCGGCCCAAAAAAATGGTGGTCAGGTGAAATTGTTTGTTAATGCCATGGTGCGCGAAGTGACCACCAACGAAGAAGGTAAAGCGACAGGAGTATCGTATATCAACAAAGAAGACCGTAAAGAATATAAATTAAGGGGAAAGGTCGTCGTACTTGGAGCTTCTGCCTGCAGTTCGGCAAGAATCTTATTGAATTCAAAAAGTCCGCAACATCCCAATGGATTAGGAAATTCAAGTAATCTTATCGGTAGGTATTTACATGATTCGACCGGGTCAAGTGCTGCAGGTTTTATTCCCGGACTGATGAATCGAAAGGTATCGTACAATGAAGATGGTACTGGGGGCATGCATGTATATTCCCCCTGGTGGGGTGATAACTCCAAACTGGATTTCCCCAGGGGTTACCATATTGAAGTGTGGGGTGGAATGGGCCAACCTAACTATGGTTTTGGCTTTAATGCGAACGACTTTAACAAATTCTTTGGGTTAAAAGTTGGAGGGTATGGTGATGGCCTGCGTGAAGATGTGAAAAAATATTATGGTTCTGTCGTTGGTTTCGGAGGGCGTGGTGAAGGTATCGCTAGAAAAGAGAATTACTGTGAAATTGATCCGACAACCGTTGATAAATATGGAATTCCAGTGTTGAAATTCAACTATCGTTGGTCTGATTTAGAAAAGAAACAGGCCAAACATATGCAAGATACTTTTGAAGAGCTGATTCACAATATGGGCGGTCATTTGTTAGGTGAAAAACCAGGCAAAGACCAAGATTATGGATTATTGGCCCCTGGTCAGATCATTCATGAAGTCGGTACAACCCGTATGGGGGATGATCCAAAAACCTCGGTGACGAATAGGTTTCAACAATTGCACGATGTGGACAATGTGTTCATTGTTGATGCCGGGCCATTTGTATCTCAAGCCGATAAAAATTGTACTTGGACCATTATGGCACTTTCATGGCGTGCCTCCGATTATATCATTGAACAGTTAAAACAGCAAAATATCTAACAATGGACCGGAGAAAAAGTATACAAACTATAATACTGGGAGCCAGCGCTTCGGCGGTTGCCTTTCACGGTTGTAGAGTTGAGAATACCGAAGTGGAGGTGTCAACTGTTACCGAAACAAAATATTTTGGGCGTACTCCCGAAGAAATGGAACGTCTTGAGAAATTGAATGCCGAACAGTTATTCAACGCACATGAAATGGAGACCATTTCAGTTTTAAGTACTATTATCCTTCCTCCAAAAGAACCCCATGGCGGCCCCATTGAGGCCGAAGTTCCTGAATTTATAGAATTTATGGGCAAGGATATTCCTGAAATGCAGATGACCCTTCTAGGCGGATTGATGTGGCTTGACCATAGGTGTAATACAAAATTTGGCGTGGAATTTAAAACAGCCCAGTTGAGTCAACAAAAGCAGATTTGCGATGAAATATGCTGGCATAATCCAGATGTTTCTCTGGATGAACAACCCCTTGAAATTCAGTTTTTTGCGTTGATGCGAAATTTGGTGGTCAGTGGGTACTATACTTCTAAGGTTGGTATCGCGGATTTAGGATATAAAGGAAACATGCCTAATGTTTGGGATGGTGTTCCCCAAGAGGTTTTGGACCAGCACGGAATGGCCTATGACCCGGAATGGATAGGCAAATGTGTGGACCAAAGTAAACGACATATCATAGCCGAATGGGATGAAGAAGGAAATCTGTTGACTTAAGAGGGCGCTTGTTTTGACTTCACTAAAGAGGTTTGCTTTGGACTAGAAGAGTGATTGTTGAGATGAAGAGCCCACTATTACTTATATAAAAGGTAAATTGACGAGCCTACGATTTGTAACGAATTCGGGAAAATGAATATCGACTACTTTTTTATTGAAACCTATTCTTCAAATTCTCCACAACAGCTTCTGGTTTTGGTAAAGAATTTTGATTAAAATACATGAATACCTTTTGGCTTCTTCTTTACTCACGTACCTTTACTTTTTTATAGTATATGATAGCCACAATTTGTAGAAAAGCCCATTTTAATGCGGCGCATCGCCTCCATAATCCCAACTGGAGCAATGAAAAAAATCTAGCGGTTTTTGGTAAATGTAATAGCCCCTATTATCATGGTCATAATTTTGAATTGGAGGTCCGGATTCGTGGTGAGGTAGACCCGAATACTGGTTTTGTGATGGACTTGGCAGTGTTAGGAAAGCTCATTAAAGAAGAAATTGAGGAACGATTTGATCATAAAAACCTTAATGAGGATTGCCCTGAGTTTGTAAATGTACTTCCATCAACAGAATATTTTGTAAAAATTATCTATGACCTATTAAAACCGAAGTTGGATGAGGAGCAATTGTTGCATATCACGTTACATGAAACCCAAAAGAATTCGGCCGAGTATGGTGATTGGTAACATTTTTACGATATTGCAGCACTTTTCGGAGTATTAGCTCAGTTGGTTTAGAGCGCTGCCTTGACAGGGCAGAGGTCACTGGTTCGAATCCAGTATACTCCACCACGGTTTTGGTTTGATGCTCTTGTTATAACCTATATTGACAAGGGCTTTTTTATTATCGTCTTCTTGGGTCATAAATTCTTTTTGAATGTAGTCTTTAGATGGTTGTTTACTTCATATGAGAAAGAAGTGGTCCGTTTTTACGAAGGTTTTCTTCGGAGTAGTTTTGCCCTTGAGGCCAGAAGTATGTTGTTTAGGTAATGATTAAACGTTAGGGAGCATTCAATAATTACACATCGAAACTGCAGGCTTTAGTTATATTTAGGGTTGAAAAATATAGAATGCCACTTTTTCTTTCGGAATGAGTATGAGTCCATCCGCAATTAGTCGATCGGTAACATCTGTATAGAGTATGTGATAGATCCATATAAAAAATTCTTCATAAGATAATTCTTTTCTATACAACGATTTATTGTATTCCGCTCTGAGTAAGGTATCATACTGATTAAGTATTTCCAATAAATCGGGTTTGAAAAAACCAGAGACTTTCAATAAATCTTCACTACACTCCGAAGTAATGATTGGATATTTGAAACTTGATGTCTTTGAAATATTTAGATACTGTAGTTCTATTTCATTGGCCATTTCAATGACCTCAGGTAAATATCGCTGGTTTCCATAGCGGCATAGCGCAAAGCCTTCTTTCATTTCAACCTGATTCCCATAGATTCCCAATGCTTCATACTCTGAATCAGTGGGCTTCTCTTGAAAAGAAGCATAATACTTTTTATTATTTCTATTAGGCCTTTCCTTTTGTAAGTACTCCAATTCCACATTTTTGATTTGACCGTTATCCAGCAGTATATTGCTCAATACTAGAAGCGAAATGTCATTGAAATCAAAATGCTTTAAACATTCAATCTGCGCCACGTTGTGCTGTATTGAATCCATGCTTCCCTTTATTTTATTGGTTATCGCTTCTGAAACGGGTGTCAAATATTTGGATATTTTCTCACCTTCTCCTTCAGATATAACCATCATTGAAACCATCATTTTATTGTCTACTCCTTTTTTAATGAAATTTGCTTGGGATAATAGGCTAACCTTGGTTTTGAGTTCTTCATGGGTCCATTGGAAATGGCTTCGGATTTCCTCAAGGTCATATCCTTTGTGAAGTAGCACAGGAATGTACTTTAGCGAATCTTTGTTTGGATTAAAATTTGGCTTGTTTTTCCCTTGACTAATCATTTTAAATTCCCAATCATTTAAAATTTGTGATTTATCCACTTTTTTATTCTCACCAAAAGAGATGGCCAAAAGTGCTATGCCAAATAATAACACCGGTATTTTTTTCATTTCATACGTTTTGATATGCTCTTTGACGACAAAAATGAATAAGGGTTACCTTAATGAAGAAAAGGACATTGAAGATTGGGAAATATGTATTGGTTTTACCGTGTTTCCATTGGGATTTATGGCCTTATTAATGCGTATTGCATAACAGTGACTACAATAACATAGCCGTTCGAAAGTATTTTTAACTATTGGGTTGTGAATGGGGTTTCAATGTTTTTGAAAAGCATTTCAAATGGGTTTAAAATCAAATTACACGAGCTGAGATATATATTCAAAAGAACCTTATTTTAATTGGACTTTAAAGTACTTTCAAGTTGGTCAAATGCCCCTGACCAAGCCTTAACAAAATATTGCCTAGCTTGATTCCATTCCTTGCCAACTTTCCATCCAGTATGGATTAAGGTAACTTGTGTTCCTACCTCGTCATGATTAAAGATGACCGTAACATTGGTCAATGGTCGGGTGAAGTTCATGAATTGCTTGTACTGCTTAGGTCCTTTCCACTCGAAATTCAAATAGTTTGGTTTGTCTATTGCTAGAATTCGACAACCAATAGTGCTATTGTTTTCTACATCGTCTGGCTCCCAGAACAGCTCATACATGCCCCCTTTTTTGGGTTCAACATTAGCCTTTGCCGTTAACCAATTTTCGAGATTTTTATTTACGGTAAACATTTCAAAAGCCTCTTCTTTGGAACACTTTAGTATTTTGGTTTCAACGATGATGTTATCCATGTGATTTTCTATATCTGTGTTTTGTGCATTTGTGTTTTTGGAAAAAAGGAAAGAACTAACTGCGAGTAATAATATAATTGATTTCATAACCTTGTTGTTTTACGATTTAATATTGTCCGTTCGAGGGGTCAAGAATGGATAAGATAGATTCAAAAGAAGAGACCAAGCCATTATCTGTATTGCTAACCCCGACGAACACTATTTCGTTTTTTGGTATATATATCCATATACAATTGAACCCTGAAATACCTCCGCTATGCCAAATAATATCCGTTCCATAATGCTTCATTAGACTAAAACCAAGCCCGTATGTTGGAACCTGCATATATTTTGGTGGAATTGGCATTTTACTCCCTTCTGGAATATAGATGGCTTCGCCAATTGGTCTTCCGTTGGTGGTAACGGATTCCTTAACCATTTCCATCGTTGTGTCAATATATGTATTGGAAGAATTGAAAACATGATTTGTAAATAAGACCAGGTCAAGTGGTCTGGCGATTAGTCCGCCAGCTGCAAAAGGGGGAGCAACTTCCATTGCGATAACAAAGTTGCTTTCGGAATGTTGAACTTCCCTTGAATAGCCTATCGCATCATTATTTTGTTTGGTCATTGAGACGTTTGACATTTTGGCCTGTTTAAATAGTTTTGTCGTTGCATGTTTCATGAAGTTATTGCCCGTGACCTTTTCTATTATTCTGCCCAACAGAACAAAACCACTATTACTATAAGCATGCTGAGTTCCTGGTTCAAAAATCGAAACGGTTTTCATTTTAGCGAGATACTCCTCTGGTTTTTCACACATAGGAAAGTCAGTAGGCGTACCTTCAGGTAACTGACCGATCCACCAGTCTGGAATACCTGAAGTATGCGATAAGAGTTGATAAATGGTAATGTTGGATGCATTCGGAAATTCAGGGAAAAACGCTGCTAAGGGGGTATTCAGATTTAGTTTTCCACTATGGATTAGTCTAGAAATTAATGCTGCGACAATGGGCTTTGTAACCGAGGCAATTTTAAATCTAGTATTCTTGGTGATTAAAGGCTTTGATTTCAAATTTGAATATCCGAAAAACCCCGAATACAATGTTTTATTGGAATCTTGAAGAGTGTAGGATATACCAACAACGCTACTATCCCTAATCAGGCCTTTAAAAAGGTTATCTAGCTGAGACTTCTTTTTATGACCAGAGGCGGTTGAATTGATATTATGAGCACCTTTCTTTTTTGTTGGTGGGTTGTTGCATGAAACGGCCCATATGCTAAGCACATATAACAATATTACGCTTCTTTTCATATTAAGATTTTTGGGTTAGGATATAGGCCAGGCATGCCGTCCAGCCATAAAATAATGGGGCGCCTAATCTTTTTGTAAGAGCATTCAAATTACCTGGGTCAAGCTCAGAAAACAAAATCCACAAGTAAAAAATCATTAACATTCCAACCGTTTTTATCAGTGTAATGGTTTCATTGGTGAAATCATTATTGCCATTTTGAGCTAGTATTAGAAATGGTGTCACAATGGATAATATACCAATACCATAGTACCCATGCATGGGAGAACCTATTGGATATATGCTGTTGTTGTACATTGAAATTCCAAACAAAATGAACAGAACGCCAATAAGACCGAAATTGCGCCATCCATTTTTCAAAAGACCAATAGAAAATAGAACATACGAGGTACCCACCGCAAAGCACATGATGGAAATCCAGTTTTTTGTATTGCCATATTCGGCAATATTAATTTCACTTGCATGTTGACCTACCTGATTATAATCAGTTACCAAACTTCCTGCAACAAGCAAAGGGACCAAATAATATAATGGCAAAAAACAAGCTTGTCTGATGAGTATGGCAATAGTTTGTTTCTTCATGATTTGGACTTACAATAGATTTCAATTTTAAATCAAGTCAAGCACACTTTGCAATTCCTTATCAAAAACTTGTGCTATGTCCGTAGCCTTTTTTGACTAAAACTATATCCGTTTTACCTAAGGCCTTTTGTCTTAATCATCCGAGGTGGGCTGAGCAATGAACAGCAGAAATATAGACAATGATGGGCGCAAGGTTATTAAGTCGGTTGTAGACGTAAAGTCTTAGAAATATTATGCTCTTGTTTTTATGACAAGTTCATCTTTTGTTTTCTGAAGAAAGGTGCAAATCGCGATTTGGAACTAATTTTCTCCAAAATGTCGAATTGATTTGATGTAGGTGGTTGGCGTCGTTCCTTCAATGGCTTTGAATGCTCTGTTGAAGGTCGTCTTGGAATCAAATCCACAATCATACGCAATTGAAATCAGCGTCATTTGTTGATGATTGCCGTTTCTCAATTTAAGCTTGAATTCCTCAATCCTATGATAGTTAACATATTGATTAAAATTTTTTCCAAACACTGAATTTATTGAAGACGAGACCTCTTTGATCGAAACATTAAGGTAATGGGCCATAACACCGATATCAAGGTCGGGATTTAAGAATAATTTTTCGGAAGCCATCAAATGATTGATTTGATCCGCGAGTTTGATATTGGCCAAAGTATTTTCTCGATTTCTCGAAGGAGGCCTTGATTTATAGATTTTTTGTGGATCCAAGTATTGAAGTGTATTGATTGCAATCCATACCAAAAAAGAACTCACTATGGTACTATGCACCAAAATGCTTAACGAGAAATCAAAATCTGTAGTTGCGGAAGCTATCTCTAAAAAAACATAGCAAAATTCAACCAACGAAAAATAAAACCCACCCAATACAAATCTTTTTAACCAATTATTTATATCGTTTTTCCAAAATGGATTGGTTGCGTGGAGCCTTTTTGTAATTCTTAGCGACATCAGGGAGTAAGTCAATAATGAAATAGGAAAAAGGAAAGACTCAATAGTAAGGTACGTTCTAAATAATTGGTTTCTCCAAAGTTCTGATTTAGCTTCAATACTTAGAAAACCAATTGAAAAATAGAGCAATGCCTGAAGTATTGGCAATATGAGGTGGGGCATAAGCTCAGTGTATTTTATTGAAACCTTAGTCTTAGATTTGATGAAGAAATAGAATAAAGGACCTATTGCCAAGGTATAGTATATCGGAATAAAGTACAATTGCTTGTATTGTGCCGACAAGCCTGTTCTCAATACCAAGTCGTTGGTTAAGGTGAGTGATGATAGAATCAACAACGTGACGAGAAATCTTTTTGGAAATTTATCGAGTTGATTTTGACTCAAAATTTTTAGGGCTGCCACGATAGAGAGCGTTATGCCAACCCCATCAATAAAAATAATCAAGAATGATGTAAGACTTATTTCAAGCAATCGAAAAGCTATTTATTCTTAAAATTAAAATATTTGATCATTTTGTTTAAAAGGATAAAGCTCTTGAATTATTTCCTCTCTTACATCGAGAATATATTGAAGTAAGGTTAGCCTGGTTTATTTGTTAGAACCGAAAGGTCGCCTTTCTTTCAGGCAACCTGTTACACCTATGCAATAAGGCTATTTACCTATTACTCAAATTGTATTGTATGGGTTTCGTTTTGTGCTCGCATGTCTTTAAGAAGGCACCCATCCTCTTCGATTTCTATTTTGATTAGTATGAAAAATAAGAAAGACTTCTGATACAAGATGAGTGGAACGGTCTATGAATAAAGTGAAAGGTTGGGATAACTTAGGTAGACGATTCAAATTATCTTCGAATAGCTATTGTACATACCTTCGATTTACCGAACCAACGCACACGATTTCTTGAGGCTAGATTATAAATCGTGTCCCTAATAATTCTTGGAATGTAGGCCAATAAGGCAGCTACCAAACGGAACTTTGTAATCTTTGCAGCGATACGTAAAAAACCATCTGAATGGGTGTGGGGCCCATTGTCATCGAAAAGAATTACCGTTGTGAGTTCTTTAGTTGAAAAACCATTTGCTCTTAGTAATTCTTTACCTTGAGGCGATTGAAAAGGAATAAATTCAAATAAATGCGAAGGCGCAAGTTTAATTAGTCCACCGACAACGCCATTGCAAAGGTTACATTCTCCGTCAAAAATGATAATATTCATTTCCATAGTACTTTGGTTGATATGATTTTGTTCGATGAAGGATGGTTTTCATTTCATATCGATTCCGTTTTTAGGAAAAGTTTATGAATTAGAGAAGGTCCAAGATACGTTCCATAGCCATCCCCCTAGAGCCCTTGATTAAGATATGGCCTTTGGTGATGTTTTTGAAATCAAAAGAATTTTTTAAATCCTCAAAGGAGTTGAATTGTAGAAATTCGGTAGTTGTTCGGGTAAAGTGCTCCCCAACCAAACAAACGTTTTTGAAACCGAATTCAGCACTTAAATCGGCGATTTGTTGATGTTCTTTGGCACTATCCTCACCAAGTTCGAACATATCTCCTAAAAAAAGCCATTTTTCATCTCCTTTGGTTTGATCAAAACTTTCCAAAGCCGCCTGCATACTGGTTGGATTGGCGTTATAGGCATCCAAAATAATATGACGTCCGTTTTTTTTCAGTATCTGTGAGCGATTGTTTTCAGGAATGTAACCTTCCAAAGCACTTTTAATATCGATAGGAGGCACATTAAAATACTTTCCAATGAGAATAGCCACGGCACAATTGGGAAAATTATATGCTCCGGTGAGTTGAGTTGAGACTTTTGTTTCTTCAAATGCTATTTCCACAAACGGACTGGCACCTAAAAATTTGATTGGATAATACTGATGGTCACTCTGGCTAAATCCAAATTTTTTGACATACCCTGATAGTTTCTCTTTTTGAATGGAATCATCTGCATTCAAGAATACATGCCTATTGTTTGCCAAGAGATATTCATAAAGCTCACTTTTGCCCTTAATTACGCCTTTAATTCCACCGAAACCTTCTAAGTGTGCTTTTCCAAAATTGGTAATATAACCAAAATCAGGCTGTGAAATATTTGACAGTTCTTCAATTTCTTTTTGGTGGTTGGCCCCCATCTCGATTATTGCGATTTCGGTATTTTGCTGAATGCTCAATAGGGTCAATGGTACACCGATATGATTGTTTAAATTCCCCTTGGTCGCAATTGTATTATACTTCTTGGAAAGTGCGGCCTGAATCAATTCTTTGGTGGTGGTTTTACCATTGCTACCCGTAAGGGAAATCACTTTTGCCTTGCAATGATTTCTGTGGTATGTTCCCAGTTCTTGTAAGGTTTTCAGAACGTCTTTTACAAGAATGGTCTTAGATTTCAGATTATACTTTTTTTCATCTATGACCGCATATGACGCCCCCTTTTTGAGTGCTTCTTGTGCAAAGGCATTGCCGTTGAAGTTAGGGCCCTTTAATGCAAAATAGATACAATTCTTTTCAATTTTTCGAGTATCGGTTGATATCTTTTGATATTTCAGGAATACGTCGTGAAGCTCATTTGTGTTCATGTTTTCGAAGATAAAAAAAGCCCTTGATTTTTATCAAGGGCTTACTACTCAAATGAACAACTTCATTACTTCGTTTTCTTGTGCCGCACCGTTTTATTTTTGGTTTTGGACTTTGAGCCGACCCTAGACATGGCGCATCTAAACCCTATATCATCGGTAGCCATGTACTGGGGTAGATAACGACGTTGCCCTGGGTCTAACCAGAAGGCTCTATCTCTCCAAGAACCACCTTTGTATACGCGCACTTCATCATTTATCAGTGAGGTTCTGTAGTTCGAGGTGTCGTACTGTCTCAATAATTTTCCTGTAGAATCACGTTCTACTTTATGCTTTGGCGAATCGTACATCTTTCTACTATCTCCTTCATCGTCACTAAACCGTTCAAAGAAACGCGATGAACCTGGGTCGCCGTCTCGATAGCCTCTATTATCACTAGACGAGAAGTTTGTTCGTAGATAGGTCTCTTCCTCTCCAACAGGTATTTCCTTGACCTCTCCAGGAAGATTTACTGCAACAATCTTTCCGTTAGGTAGGGTGTCATATACGATTTCGTCCCTCAAGACGTCGACCTTACCGTCTTCTCCGATGGCTTTTTTAAGATAGATGTTTCCTCTATAGTAGTTAAAGTCACTAATTTCGTCATCAACAATTGGGCGATAGACATCCGCAACCCATTCACTAACGTTACCGGCCATGTCGTATAATCCAAAATCATTGGGTTTGTACGATTTCACTTCAGCCGTAATGTCAGCACCATCATCAGACCATCCGGCGATTCCACCATAATCTCCTTTACCTTGCTTGAAATTGGCCAATTGGTCTCCACGACCAACACGTTGTCCATTTCTTGTGTAATCCCCTTCCCAAGGATATTTTTTTCTACCTCTATAATTATTGTACTCACGAGTACCTATGAGAGCCTGTGCAGCATATTCCCATTCCGTTTCTGTTGGTAGACGATACTCTGGTTGAATAATACCACTACTTCGCTTGGCAAAAGTATTGATGGAATCTTTTTTCTGCTTTCCTTGAAGGGAATCAATCTGCCCTCCGTATACCGATTCTGGATTGTTGAGATAGGCCTCTGTACTGAACGTACCACCAATTTCCCCATTCAAAACCTTGTACTTTGCGTCTTGAGCTAAATAGCCCTCTTTCTCTAACATTGCCTCGTTTACCCGGTCGGTTCTCCATTCCGTATATTGCGTGGCCTGAACCCAGTTTACACCCACTACAGGATATTCAGCATAGGCCGGATGTCGCAGGTAACTATTAGTCATGGTCTCATTAAAACCTAGTCTGTTTCTCCAAACCAAGGTATCGGGTAGGGCACCTTTATAAATATTTTCAAACATTGGATTTTCCGGAGGATAGACAGCTTTCAGGTAATCGAGGTATTCGAGATACATCACATTGGTTACCTCTGTTTCGTCCATATAAAAGGACTGCACGTGCTGCTGGGTGGGGGTGTTGTTCCAATCGTGCATGATATCGTCTTGCACTTTACCCTTAGTAAAAGTTCCTCCTTCGATGAAAACTGTACCAGGAGGCGTTTCTTGTTCTTTAAAATCCGAATTGTACTGAAAACCTCCTTCTTTGGCATTAATTTTCCAACCCGTAGCTCTGGACACATTCTTAGAAGAGGAGGATGATGAATTTTTACAGCTAGAAAGGGTTCCCGCGACTGCGATGATAGAGAGAACAACTTTTGCAATGTGTTTTTTCATAAGACTTGAGTTCTGCACCGTTAATCTGCGGTACTTTAGGTTCATTTGATTTAAATCAGTTTCGGCAATAAAACGGAAAACTGTAAACTATATTTTATAAGATGTAATATTTATGAATATCACGCAATATTACTGTATCAACATGAACGCAGTAACACTACAATTATTATAAGCCTTGAGAAGACTTTTTTGAATGTAAGGGAATGTGGGTCAATATTATCATTCTTAAAAAGTGGATGAGGTCATATAACAAATACCTGAAATGAGCGTTAATTGGTAATACGTCTAATAATTTTTGGTTTTTTAAACCTTTTGAGCACTTTTGGGCGCATTTTAACATTAAATGAAAAAAATGAAAAAATTATTGCTTGCTATTGCTATTTGTTGTGCAATAAAAGTTTCTTCACAACAAGAGCGTACTATCACCACAGCTGTTCCTTTTTTAAATATTGCGGCCGATGCTAGGGCTGCCGGTATGGGAGATATGGGTGTGGCTACCTCAGTAGACGCTTTTTCACAGCAATGGAATCCGGCTAAATATGCCTTTGCAGAGCGTAAATTGGGGATTGGTGCAAGTTACACGCCATATTTAGAGAGTATTGTTACTGACATTTCGTTATTGAATGCTACTGTATACAATAAAATAGATGACCAAAGTGCTTTTGCCATTGGTGTAAAATATTTTGGGCTCGGAGAAATTGAATTGAGACAAACGATTGATGAGACACCAACTATTGTTAAGCCAAATGAATTTGCATTAGATGGTTCATATGCTTTAAAATTGAGTCCAACCTTTTCAATGTCGGTAGGTGGGCGTTTTATCAGTTCAAATTTGAGATTTCAAGATGGACAGCAAGATTCACAGGCTGCAAATGCCTTTGCAGTGGATGTTTCAGGTTACTATCAATCAAACGAAATTGCTTACAATTCTTTTAACGGGCGATGGAGAGGGGGTTTTAATATTTCCAATCTAGGAGGAAAAATTCAGTATGATGAAGGTGGTCAAGAAAATTTTTTACCAACCAACTTAAGATTAGGTGGTGGATTTGATTTCATATTTGACCCAGATAATACTTTAGGGATTTACACCGAATTCAACAAATTGTTAGTGCCCACCCCTCGCGATTTTGACGGAGATGGTGATATAGATTCAGAAGATAATAATGAGTATCAACAAATAGGATTCTTTAATGGCGTTTTTGAATCTTTTGGAGATGCTCCAGACGGGTTTAGTGAAGAACTACAGGAAGTTACCTGGTCTTTGGGGGCCGAATATCGCTATTTGGAGTCCTTTATGCTTCGCGCCGGTTATTTTAATGAAAACCCAAATAAAGGAGCAAGGCAGTTTTTTACACTGGGCGCAGGATTTCAATTTAAGTCAGCCCAAATTGATTTATCATACCTTTTCTCAACATCACAGGTGCGAAATCCATTGGAAAATACTTTGCGGTTCTCTCTTACATTTAATTTTGGAGAGGAATTTTATAATGATTAAACCATCTATAATCTTTAGTATCAACCTCGACTTTGTCGGGGTTTTTTATTTTATAAAATAATTATGGAGATGGAAAAGGGCTCCATATGTGTTTGTAATTCCATTTCTGATTTGTTCCCTTTGGGTTTTGACAGTTCTTTTTTATGGGATTATTATACCGTTTTTTTTCCTACAAGCGATGTTTGTGTATTTTTGTCTTTCGCATAAAAAAGTCATGTAAATAACAATACGGGTTAATGAAAAAAATCACAAAAGAGGTTTACCTTAAATGGTACGAGGATATGCTTTTTTGGCGCAAGTTCGAAGACAAGCTTGCTGCGGTTTATATTCAACAAAAAGTCCGGGGATTCCTTCACTTATATAATGGTCAAGAGGCAGTTCTTGCAGGTGCTTTGCACGCTATGGATTTGACAAAAGATCGCATGATAACGGCATATCGTAACCACGTGCAGCCCATCGGTATGGGTGTAGACCCCCGTAAGGTCATGGCCGAACTGTTCGGTAAAGTGACCGGCACCTCAAAGGGAATGGGTGGCTCTATGCACATATTTTCCAAAGAGCATCGATTTTATGGAGGCCATGGCATTGTCGGAGGGCAAATTCCCTTGGGAGCTGGACTAGCCTTCGGCGACAAGTATTTCAAACGAGATGCCGTAACACTTTGTTATATGGGTGACGGGGCCGTCCGTCAAGGATCATTGCATGAAGCCTTCAATTTGGCAATGCTTTGGCAGTTACCAGTGGTATTTATTTGTGAAAATAACGGTTACGCAATGGGGACATCCGTGGCGAGAACGTCTTATTCAACTGATATATGGAAATTGGGCTTGGGCTATGAAATGCCTTGTGGACCTGTTGATGGTATGGACCCATCAATTGTTGCCAAAGAAATGGACAAAGCCATTGAACGGGCGAGAACTGGTGGTGGTCCAACATTCCTTGAAATGAAGACGTATCGTTATCGTGGACACTCTATGTCTGATGCGCAACATTATCGAACAAAAGAAGAGGTAGAAGAATACAAAAAAATTGACCCCATAACCCAAGTGAAAGATGTCATTCTAGAAAAAAAGTATGCCACCGAAGAGGAAATTAAAGTCATCGATAAACGCGTAAAAAATTTAGTTTTAGAATGTGAGAAGTTCGCTGAAGAATCTGATTTCCCCCCTATTGAACAACTTTACGATACGGTTTATGAACAAGAAGATTATCCATTTATACCTCACAAATTATAAGTAGATGGCAGAAGTAATCAACATGCCTAGGTTGAGCGATACCATGGAAGAAGGTACCGTAGCCAAATGGTTAAAGAACGTAGGAGATAAAGTGGAAGAAGGAGACATTCTTGCTGAAATCGAAACCGATAAAGCAACAATGGAATTTGAATCCTTTCATGAAGGAACCTTATTACATATCGGGATTCAAGAAGGTGATGGTGCCCCAGTAGACTCACTTTTGGCCATTATTGGAGATGATGGTGAAGATATTTCCTCTTTATTGAATGGAAGTGATTCTGCTTCTGTTGAACCTCAAAAAGTAGAGGTTGAAGAGAAGGTACCTGTTGAAAACAGTGCTCCTGTGGCTGAAGTTCCAGAAGGAGTGGAGATTATTACTATGCCGCGTCTTAGTGATACTATGGAAGAGGGTACGGTGGCCTCTTGGCTAAAGAACGTGGGCGATACGGTGGAAGAAGGTGATATTTTGGCTGAAATCGAAACGGATAAGGCCACCATGGAGTTCGAATCGTTTTATTCGGGTACGCTTTTGCATATTGGTATTAAAGAAGGTGAAGGAGCCCCTGTAGATTCCTTACTCGCGATTATAGGCCCCGAAGGAACAGACGTAAATGCCGTTTTGTCAAGTGGTGGTTCAAATGGCGGTGGTGGAAAAACCATGGCAGAAGATAATTCTGTAACTGAGCAGCAAGCACAACCCTCCGCTTCAAGCGAGTCTAATGCTGGGGAAGGTAGTACTGCGATATCTGATGGTGGTCGTATTTTTGCTTCCCCATTGGCCAAAAAAATCGCAGCAGATAAAGGTATCGATCTTGCCCAAATCAGTGGTTCGGGAGATAATGGTAGAATCGTGAAGCGCGATGTAGAAAATTATCAACCAACCACAGCGCCAAAGGCAGTTGAAGTTTCACCTTCGACCAATGAAAGTACGGCTCCAGAAGTAACTGCCCCAATACATTTACCATTAGGTGAAGAAGGTACTGAAGAGGTTAAAAATTCAACCATGCGCAAGGTCATTGCCAAGCGCTTGAGTGAATCGAAATTCACTGCGCCTCATTACTATTTGACCATTGAAGTTGACATGGATAATGCCAAGGCATCACGGACACAGATCAACGGATTGCCGGACACAAAGGTTTCCTTTAACGATATGGTATTGAAAGCTTGTGCGATGGCGTTGAAAAAGCATCCTCAGGTAAATACCTCATGGAATGGGGATACTACACGATATAATCACCATGTTCATATGGGGGTAGCCGTTGCTGTAGATGACGGCCTGGTGGTGCCAGTGCTTAAATTCGCAGACCAGATGAGCTTGACTCAAATAGGGGGTGCCGTTAAGGATTTAGCTGGTCGGGCAAGAACCAAAAAGATTAAACCTGATGAAATGGAAGGGAGTACCTTTACCGTTTCAAATTTAGGTATGTTTGGTATTTTGGAATTTACTTCCATTATTAACCAACCGAACTCTGCCATCTTATCTGTTGGTGCCATAGTGGAGAAACCAGTAGTGAAAAATGGCGCGGTAGTGCCTGGAAGTACCATGAAAGTTACCCTTGCTAGTGACCACAGAACTGTCGATGGGGCAACTGGTGCACAATTCTTACAGACCTTGCGAGCCTATTTGGAAAACCCCGTGACCATGTTGGCTTAGTAGCCTATGGTTTTCTAAAAATACTGAATCAATGAAAAAGCATCTGTCCAAGGCTGATGCTTTTTTTATCTTTATATAGATGTCCGATACGATGAATTACTTGTTTGCACTTGGTTGCTTCTTAGTATTGTTGACTTGTGGCAGTACAAAGAGGGTTCAGACCGCCTCGGAAACAGACGGAATGTCCCGTGAAGTTTCACAACTAGATGGCCCGGATGGACTAAAGGCCGAAATACCAATAGAACCACTGTTTACTTCTGCGCGACAGGTAGAAAGTATCATGAACTACTTAGCGTCGGATGAATTGAAAGGACGGGATACCGGTTCTGAGGGTATTGAACTAGCAGCACAATACCTTGAAAAGCACTTTACGGAGAATGATGTTTCCCCTTACTATGAGACGTATCGTGATACCTTGTCCAACTTTAAAAAACCAGCTTATAATATAGTTGGTATGATTGAAGGCAGTGACCTTGTTTTAAAGGAAGAATATATTATCATCGGGGCACATTATGACCATATCGGAACCATTCGACCTGAAAATGGGGATTATATTGCCAATGGAGCAAACGACAATGCCTCTGGTACGACTGCGGTAATGGAGTTGGCACGTTATTTTGGTAAGAACAAGTCGAATAAACGAAGTTTGATTTTCGCGCTGTTCAGTGCTGAGGAAAAAGGATTGTTGGGTAGTAGGCATATGGCCAAAAATATGAAGGAAGCCAATTTTAACCTATATGTAATGCTGAATTTTGAGATGTTGGGAGTACCCTTGCGATCAAAGAAGTATGAACTCTACATTACAGGGTACAACAAGTCCAATTTGGCTGAAATTGCTAACGACCATGCCGGGGAACATTTGATAGGTTATCTGCCCACGGCACAGAAATACGGACTTTTTCAGCGTTCTGACAACTATGATTTTTACAAAGAGTTTGGCGTACCCTCACATACGTTTTGCACCTTTGATTTCACCAATTTCGAGTTTTATCACAAAGTAAACGATGAAGTGGATGAAATGGATTTTGAACATATGGCTAGGGTTATCAATAAAATGATTCCCGTTGTGGAGGGAATTGCCAATGCGCCGACCCAAGAGATTAAAATGAATAATTAAAAACAATATTCCTGCCGAAACAGGAATGGCTGAAATAAATAGCATACCGTATTCGCTGGAATTACAAAAATGAAAGATTCTAAAAACGTCATTATCACTGGAACCAGTCGTGGCATCGGTTTTGAGCTGGCCAAACAATTCGCTGATAACGGTCATAAGGTTTTGGCCTTGTCCCGAAATCCAAGACCGATATTAGATGTTAACCATGCCAATATTGCCACATTTTCATGTGATTTGTGCATTCAAGATGATTACCTAAAAGTGGAAGAATTCATCGCCGAATGGGACCAAGTTGATATTTTGATTAACAATGCTGGGGCCTTGCTGAACAAACCTTTTTTGGGAACGACTACCGAAGATTTTGAGGCTATCTACAAGGTCAATGTATTCGCAGTGTCCGAGCTCACACGTTTGGTTATACCCAAAATGCATAAAGATGGGCATGTAGTGACCATTAGTTCGATGGGGGGCATACAGGGAAGTATGAAATTCCCAGGATTATCGGCTTATAGTTCCAGTAAAGCAGCTGTGATTACTTTGACCGAACTATGGGCAGAAGAATTTAAGGAGAATGGACCATCGTTCAACGCGTTGGCCATTGGGGCCGTACAAACCGAAATGTTGGAGGAGGCCTTCCCAGGATACCAAGCCCCCTTGACACCGACGCAAATGGCGAATTATATTAAAGACTTTGCCCTTACGGGAAATCAGTTTTACAATGGTAAGGTATTGCAAGTAAGCAGTAGTACGCCGTGATATTGAGCACATGGGCTTAAATCAGGAAGAAGACAGTAAATAGCATTAATTACTTATTTGTTTGCAATATTCCCTGGTAAAAACTATCTAAGAATAACGAATTGTGTGTGTCGTTCTCATAGAGTTCCACGGTTAAATCAATATCATTATTTGATTCCAGTGCTTTGATAAATTCCTCTATTTTGTTCCTATGGAATTCTGGTTCGGGTTGATACGTCAAATGAATCTTTGTTCTTTGTGTATAGTTTTTTGTTTTAAATCTCTTCACCACTTCGCTATCACTAAACCAAATTGATGGATCATATATGTGAATGACCTCAAAAGGATTTTCAAGCGATAAAATGTAACCCCCAAAATAACCTCCATAAGAGTGACCGATCAAGGTTTCGTGATTGGTGGTTGAATAAACGTCATTAATATGAGGTATGAGCTCTTTCGTGAGATAATCATAAAATTTCATTCCTCCACCTGAATTGGAATCGTTATACCATGTGGCGTCAACTTTATCCCCATTATATTCAATTTTTGATTGGCTAAATGTCAGGTCTTTACCCCTTTTGTTTTCTACTTCCACATGAGGAATGCCAACGACAATGGAGTTTTGTATTTTTTTATTGGCCCCTAAATCAAATACTATGTTGCGAATAAGGTCAAATCTCCACTCTGCATCAAGAACATAAATTACAGGATAGTTCAGTGAATCAGCGTAATGAAAAGGTAGGCTAATCCAATGTTCCCTGGTCTCGTTTAAATACTTTGACTCAATGTTATGCCTTATTGTTTGATTGATACACAAGGTATCCTGACTTAAAAGGGTCATACTAGTCAAAAGAAATAGTAAGGCGATTAATTTCTTCATAATCTTTTTAATTGATTTTTTAAATGCTACGTTTATGATGAATAAAAGTAAACTGTATCGATATAAGACTTAATAATTATCTGTTTTGTCAGGTAGGTGATTTAATTTTCAACCACCATTTTTTGAGTGCTTATGATTTCTCCATTGGGCAGTTGTAATTTTAAGGTCCATCCGGGTTTGGTCTGTGTTACCCGGATTTTTCCATTATCATAAAATACTGAAATCATGTTATCCCCCACTTTTACATTTTCTAAAGAAGCGTTACTCCATTTATTGGGCATTTGAGGGGAAACGGTAATTTCCTTGGCTGCTGCATTGGGTCGAATACCGAAGAACTGATGAACTATGGGATAGGCAAAGCTATAAATGTTCCATGCTTGTACCATCATACCAAAATCAGGGGAGACCTCGTACATACTTCCAGGTAAGGCATAACTGAACGAACGGGTCATACGCTCTAGATAGTCCAATGCTTGGTTGGGTCGCCCATAATTGTTTTCGGCACGGGCTTGAACCCCAGTGGGTAAGGTCATTACCGCCCCGGTGTAGGTAAAGATAGGTGGTGCCGCATAGGCACCATCATTTGAACCTGCCGACGCATCACGGTCAATGCCCGTAACAAACATCCCAAAGGGATTGACATAGTTCTTGGCTGTTTCCAAGGCTTTTATAGCTCTTGCTGAATCGGCTATACCTACTTCCATAGGTGTATTGACCACCCAGTTATGGTGCATCACAAAGGGTCTTGGTCGAGGAGATGGATTATTTATGATAAATTCTCGAGTGGCTTTCAACTCGCTAATGGCCCAAGGCTTGTCTAAGGTGTCCGCTCTTAGGATAGCATCTTCAATAAGATGAAGTGCCTGGTCATCGGTTCCGATGAAGTCTGCATAGGAATTAAAATCGCCTGACCAGAATTCCTCGTTTATTTTCTCTTTTAGATTGGCAGCAATGGCTTCATAGGTATTGGACAGATTTGTTTTCCCGAGCGCGTTGGCAATTTTTGCAGCATCTGCAAATCCTTTTTGTGAATAGGCAGCAACGTCTATCATTTCACTGTCCAAACCATGAATCTCCATCATTCCGAAGCCTTCAGGAAATCCATTACCATCCGTATCGTTTTCTAGCATAAGCCAGTTCAGTCCCTTTTCAATGGTTGGGAAATACTTTTTTAGGAATTCCATATCGCCATTCCATTGATAAACTTGCCAAATCAAAGATGCATATTGAGGCGTTTCATTAATATTTCCAGTATTGAAAACAGCTCCGTTGGTTGACATTTCATGAATGATTTTACCATTGCCGTTCACGGCATTTGAAACACTATCCAATAGCTGAATGGTTTTATAAACGGTTTCTTCTTGACCAATCGCCATGTATCCCATAAGGGCATATTCACTATCTACTCCAAAATACCAGGGATAATCAGGAATACCCGCACCAATACCAGTACCTAGCTCAGGAATGGTGCGTACCAGCCAATCACAATTGTATTTTAACCATTCAAAGGCCTGTTGCATCTCTTTATCGGGAATTGTTAGTTTTGATTGATTGGCCAGGTCTTCATATCGCTTTTTCTTCTGTTCTAGAAGCAGTGACCAGTTGGTTAAAATTTTGTTGTAGGTATTTTTAACACTGTCTTTGTCAGTATACGAACCAGCAATAACGTAATTGATGATTTGGGTTTCACCAGCCTCAAGAATAAGTCGGTGGTTGAGACGGTTTGAACTACCGTTTTGGGTGTCTTTGACACTTCCTTCAGCGTTTGCAGTGCTATTCACATTTGTACCAAAAGCAACATACCAAGGGTTAAGACTATCTTTTACTATCCAAGCTTGAAGGTCGTTGTCGAAACTCGCTTGATCTTTCGAATCGTTCATTTCTGTTCGTTCACCCAACCATGTGGGGCGCAGGTCGGAATGTCCGGTAAAAATCAATACACCTTCTTTTTGGTTTTCACCAGTATTTTTAATTTCCAATTGAATTAAAACACCCTCTATATCATCAGGAACAAACTGTGAGCGTTTCACTACGATGCCTTCTAAATCGGAATTAAATTCATGTTGGTTGGCAAAAGGATAGTTAATGAATATTTCCGCTTTGTTTAACCGTAATACACTGGTCTCAAAACGCAGTTCGATGTCGAATCCGTCCATTAATTTAATGGGGTGATTCCATATGCCGCCCATTTCCCCTTTAATGTGCCATCCTAAATCGGGAAAAGACCCGTCTTGATGGCCGACCATGTAAACACGGTTTCCTGCGGTAACATAGGGCGAGTTGAGATACTTTGTTTTTCCTTTAATGTTTTGTGTTTCATTTAGCGGTTGCGTCAATGAAATTGTTTTTTCATCCTTTGAGCAAGAAAAAACAAAAAGTAATATTAGGAGGAAAGAGGAAATCTGGATTTTCATTCTTTTTTTTTCTAAAAATAGGGAGAAACTATTTTTTTGAACCGGATTTTGTTTTTAGCGGTTACCTTCGCAAAAAAGAATACATATTGGGAGAAGCCACATTACAAAAATACCTTCCCGATAGGGCCGTTGCACCATGCCTTGAATTAATAAAAAGTAATAAGGTACACTTGAAGATTGTAAATCATAGGGTAACGCGTCATGGAGACTATCGATGCTTACCCAACGGTAGGCATCTTATTACGGTAAATGCTACCTTGAACAAGTTTAGGTTCTTGATTACACTGGTGCATGAAATTGCACACTTGGTCGCTTTTGAGCGTTTTGGTAAGCACATAAAGCCCCACGGGATACAGTGGAAACGTACTTTTCAGGAACTGATGGTGCCTTTTATCCGACCTGAGATATTCCCTAATCAACTGCTTCCGTTGTTGGCCAAGCATTTTAAGAACCCTAAGGCCAGTAGTAGTACTGACGCCCATCTATCTATTGCACTTAAAGCTTACGACAAAGCACAACATACAGAAAAATCCTACGTTTTTGAATTACCTTTTGGGAGTACATTTCGTATTTACAATGGAAAAATTTTCAAGATGGGCAACAAACGTGTGAAACGCTATGAGTGTGTTGAGGTGAATACAGGGCGTCTATACCTATTTCAACCCAATGCAGAAGTAGAATTGATAACCGACTAAGATAAAACAATGAATAAGAATTATTACGCAGTGTTGATGGCAGGTGGGGTCGGCTCTAGATTTTGGCCGGTAAGTACCACCGATAATCCGAAGCAATTTCACGATATGTTGGGTACGGGAAAGACCTTGATACAAAAGACTTTTGATCGGTTGAATACGTTTATCCCGACAGAAAATATTTTGATTCTGACCAACGAAAGATATAATGATTTGGTATTGGAGCAACTGCCCAAGGTTACCCAAGACCAAGTGGTGTTGGAACCGGCAATGCGCAATACAGCGCCCTGTATTTTGTACGCTGCTTTAAAAATTCAGAAAATGAATCCTACTGCAGTGATGATTGTTGCACCAAGTGATCATTGGATTGAAGACGAAAAAGCCTTTGCCAAAGATGTAAAAGCGTGTTTTGACAAGTGTGAAAAAGAGGAGGTATTGTGTACACTGGGTATTCAACCAAGTTCTCCGAATACGGGCTTTGGTTATATCGAGTTTGAGAAGGAAGAAAAAAACGAACTCAAAAAAGTTGCCCAATTTCGAGAAAAGCCAGATTTAGAAACAGCTAAGGAGTTTTTGGCCCAGGGCAATTTTCTATGGAATGCAGGAATATTCATTTGGGGTGTTGAGACCATCATCAATGCCTTTAAGGCATATCAACCTAGCCAGTTCAACCTTTTTGAGAATGGGATGTCTTTTTATAATACAGAGGAAGAAAGAACATTTATCAAAGAACATTATCCGAAGGCAGAAAATATTTCTATTGATTATGCCATTTTAGAGCATTCAAAGTCCATTTTTACCCTACCCGCCACATTTGACTGGAATGATTTAGGTACATGGGGCGCGCTTTATGATAAGCTGGAAAAAGATGCTACAGGAAACGCGGCGGTCAATGCAGGAACTGTGCTTGAGGATGCAAGGGGTAACATGATACGGAGTAAAAAAGGTAAGGTGGTTGTAGTCGATGGATTGGAAGATTATATCATTGTCGATAAGGATGACGTTTTGTTGATTTATCCAAAATCAAAGCAGCAAGACATCAAAAAAGTACGTAACGAAGTAAGTGATACCTTTGGGGAACAATTTGCTTAGCATATGAGCCATAATTTGTTCAAGGAGGATGAAAAAAATCCTTCAGAAGCACATTCCGAAGAGGTAAAAAAAGACTTCAAAGGCCTATTGGGAAGTGTGCGTAAGTTCATGCTCGAACTTTTGGAGATTCGCAGTAATACCGATCCTGCCGCAACACGAGAGTCCATCATTGCTGATATACCGTTTAAGGGGCATACCTCTTGGATTCTTATTTGTTCTATTTTCATCGCCTCTATTGGTCTAAATGCCAATTCTACGGCAGTGGTTATTGGGGCAATGTTAATTTCACCATTAATGGGACCTATATTAGGTATGGGCATGTCATTGGCCATTAATGATTTGGATTTACTGCGACGTTCTTTGAAGAACTTTGTGGTTATGGTTGTACTCAGTGTGCTGACCGCTTATCTTTTCTTTGCTTTTTTTCCCTTACGGGATGAGTCCTCCGAACTTTTGGCAAGAACGAAACCAGACATTCGTGATGTGTTGATTGCCTTTTTCGGTGGATTGGCCCTGGTCATTGCGCGAGCGAAAAAAGGCACCATTGCGAGTGTTATTTTTGGAGTGGCCATCGCAACGGCACTGATGCCCCCTTTATGTACGGTCGGTTTTGGTTTGGCCATTGGCAAGCCCGTGTATGCACTTGGTGCCATGTACTTGTTTACGATCAATACCATTTTTATTGGCTTGGCAACCTTTTTGGTCATAAAATATCTTAGGTTTCCTATGGTGCGCTATGCTAATTCGAAGCGGCGACGTTTTATCGCTAGGGTCGCTTCAATAGTAGGTTTGGCAGTGATGTTGCCTGCCGGGTATACTTTCTATAATGCACTGCAGGAAAGTCGTTTTTCTGCAGACGCACAGCGTTTTGTCAATACAGAACTTGAAACCCTACCTAATGCTTCTTATTTAAAACGGAATGTGAATGTTGAGTACAACCGTGAAGGCGAGAGCCGAATTGAGTTGTTTTCGTTCGGCGAATACCAGATAAACGAGACAACCCTAAGCATGCTGAACTCAAGATTGAAAGACTATTCGGGGTTAAAAAATGCAGTGGTAACGGTAAATCAATCCAAAAATAGTAGTCTTGACGAGTTAAAATATATGCAAGCCCTAAGAGAGAGGGATTCCTTGAATCTGTTAAGTCGTTCAGAGGAAATAAATTTTTTGAGGAATAAGGTTCAGGAGTTAACGGCTCTTGAAAGAATGAAGATTCCATTTAGCGAGGCGGTCCAGGAAGCTAAAATTAATTACGAAGACTTGTCCGCGATGGGTTTTGCCTATCAAATACGGACCAATTTTAGTAAAATTGATACCATACCTTTATTTGAAGTGAAATGGAAAGTATCTATTTCCCCCTCTAAAAAAGATAAAGAGCAAGAAAAGCTTACGAATTGGCTGAAAATAAGACTACAAGATTCATCAGTCGTTGTAAAGGCAGTTGATTGATGTTACCTCTTTCGTTTCTTTAGCATTTCCTTTATTTATTGGTACAGGTCGTTGTCATCGGTTCTGACAATATCGGTGAAGAGTTGCGCCATTTTTTGGCAAATATGTTCGAAAAATAACTTTCCTTTTTCAGCTGTTGCCTTTTCTGGGTTACCGACTCCAGTGTCCTCAGTAATCTTTGACCAAGGTCTTTCAGCCCATACCCAACCTTCGTTAAAAGCCGAAATCTTATTTTTTCTTTCCGTGCCATCGCCCCATTCTTCTTTAGGTAGTGCGAGATTCGGTGCAAGATGCAGTATCATACTGGTCTCCATTTCTCCTGCATGGTCGCCGGGATCATCGAAAATGGCTGAAGTAACTGCTAATTTAAACCAATCGCTTACGCATAAAAACATATCTGGAAATTCAAGCCCCAGTTGCCTAATAAGGGCTTTCCAGTTGTTGCCACCGTGACTGTTCAATATCATGAACTTTTTGATACCCTGTCTATTGATTACGGTAAGAATATCCCTCAAAATGGCCAATTGCGTGGTAGGGTTGAGGTTGATGTCGAGATAAATATCTTTTTGGCCTGTATTTACCCCAAAAGGCATGGTAGGCAATATGATGACCTTTGTTCCTTTTTTCCAGGCGATTCGCCCTGCTTCTTCAGCTATCGCGGTGCCTTCGATGTTATCTGTGGCATAGGGCAGGTGATAGTTATGGGCTTCTGTTGCGCCCCAGGGGAGCACGGCCAATTCGAAACGCTCATCTTTTAAATGTTTCCAGTTTGTATCTGAAAGTACGTAGGGTCGTATCACGGGCAGTGGTCAATTTCGTTCCTCAATGTACATCTGACGAACTTTTTTGAACAATTCCGACGAATACACAAAATCGGTTACAGCTTGATTATCGGTTTTGAAGATTTCTTTGTTGCTTCCTTCCCATTCTTTATTCCCGTTTTTCAAGAAAATAATTTTTTGGCCAATCTCCATTACAGAATTCATGTCATGGGTGTTTACCACTGTAGTGATATCAAATTCTTCTGTAATTTCTTGAATTAGGTTGTCAATTAAAATAGCCGTTTTTGGATCAAGACCTGAATTGGGCTCATCGCAAAACAAATAGGTTGGGTTCATGACAATGGCCCGGGCAATGGCGACCCGTTTTTGCATACCTCCGGAGATTTCGGAGGGGTATTTTTTATGGGCATCAACCAGGTTGACCCGCTGAAGTACGGTATTGACACGCTCGTCCATTTCAATATTATCTTTTTTGGTAAACATCTCAAGGGGAAACTTTACGTTTTCTTCTACGGTCATGGAATCGAATAAAGCACTACCCTGAAAAACCATACCCATGTCTTGCCTTAGGTCTCTCTTTTCATCGTTACTTAGTTCATTGTATGTTTTTCCACCGTAGCTAATATTACCTTCCTCGGGGATGAAGAGACCTAATAGGCACTTTAAAAAGACCGTTTTCCCCGAGCCACTTTGGCCAATGATGAGGTTGGTTTTTCCCCGTTCGAACGCCGTACTGATTCCTTTTAAAATGGGTACCCCTCCAAATGCCTTTTGTATGTTGTCTACTTCAATCATTGTCCGAGCATCAATTGGGTGAGAATGTAATTTGCGATAATGATGACCACACTAGTCCAGACGAAGGAAGTTGTTGCTGCTTTACCCACTTCAAGTGCCCCACCCCGCATATAATATCCAAAATATGAGGGCATGGTAGCGATGATAAATGCAAAAACCAATGTTTTGATAAAGGCATAGGTCACATGAAAAGGTATAAAGTCGATTTGTAGTCCCTGGATAAAATCACCGCTCGGGGCATAATTTCCAAAAACAGCTGCAATCCAACCTCCTAAAACACCAATATACATTGCAATGGCAACGGCGAATGGATAAAAGAGCATGGCGATAACTTTTGGAAAAACCAGATAGTTCAATGAATTGACACCCATTACCTCCAAAGCATCAATTTGTTCGGTAACCCTCATGGTGCCAATGCTTGAAGTGATGTAAGACCCTACTTTGCCTACCATGATAATAGAGGTAAAGGTCGGGGCAAATTCTAAGATTACAGATTGCCGGGTTGCGAACCCAATAAGGCTTTTGGGTATAAGGGGGTTGGTCAAGTTCAAAGCAGTTTGAATGGTAACAACTCCTCCGATAAAAAACGAAATGAATATGATGATACCCATAGAGTTGTAAATCAATTCATCGATTTCCTTAAAAATAAGGGTACGCATCATTGACCATTTTGTAGGTTTTTTAAAAACCTCCCAAATCATAATAAAGTACTTGCCAACGGCAGCAATATATTTCATTGATTACTTCTAGGTACTTGTAAAAGTAATAATATTGAATAGCTTTACCGGACATAAATAAGCAATATGAGCACCTTGAGATATTCTTTACTTTTTTTTGCCTTTTTCATGACCATATTTTCTGTGGAAGGGCAACGTAGGAATAAATCAAAAAAAAATCCTGTAGATGTTGTCGAGGGCAGCGAGCCTAAACTGGTTGTTGGTATTGTTGTTGATCAGATGAGATACGACTATCTAACCCGTTTTTGGAATCATTATGGAGAAGGGGGATTCAAGCGCTTAATTGCTGAAGGATTCAATTGTAAAAACCATCATTTTAATTATGCGCCAACAAGTACGGGTCCTGGTCATGCGTCGGTTTATACCGGCACGACACCCGCTGTTCATGGGATCATTGGTAACGATTGGTACGATAAAGAGATGGATAAAGAAGTTTATGTGGCTTCGGATGACTCTTATTCGTCTGTGGGAACTGATGGCCCTGCGGGTAAGATGTCGCCTCATCGAATGTTAACGACCACTATCACCGACCAAAACAGATTACATACCCAATTTCGAGGAAAGACTATTGCTGTTGCCGTCAAAGATAGGGGAGCGGTTCTCCCTGGCGGCCATACAGCCAATGCGGCGTATTGGTTTGAAGGAGGGACCAATGGTAACTGGATTACCAGTTCTTACTACATGGATGAATTACCCGAATGGGTGAAACAATATAACGCTTCCGAGGCCGTAGAGGCCTACAAAAAACCATGGACCACGCTAAAGCCCATAAGTGAATATGTGGAAAGTGGTACCGACCAAAATATCTATGAAGGAAGACATCGTGGTGAGGCTACTACCACTTTTCCACATGATTTGCCCGGGTTTTGGAGTAAAAATGGAGGAACGAGTATTTTAAGGGCCACTGCTTATGGGAATTCCATTACCACTGATTTTGCATTGGCCGTTCTCAAAAATGAAGACTTGGGTGAAGATGCCATTACCGATTTTTTGACCGTCAGTTTTTCCAGTACCGACTATGTTGGGCATATGTACGGTGTAAATTCCAAAGAAATACAAGACACTTATGTGCGATTGGATAGGGATTTAAATAAGATTTTAACGGCACTTGATAATAAGGTGGGAAAAGAAAATTATACTCTTTTTCTGTCTGCAGACCATGGGGCAATACAGGTTCCGGCATATATGAAAGCCAAAAAAATTCCGGCAGGCTATCTTGATTTTGATGGTATGCGAACCACATTTAATGCGTTCTTGAAGTACAAATATGGTACTACTGATATTGTAAAGACCATAAGTAATTACCAGGTGTTTTTAGATAGGAAAGTGGTTGATAATCTTGATATGGACTTAGAAAAGGTACAGGAAGAAATTGCTATGGAAATTTTGAGCTACGATAACATTGACAAGGTATTTACTGGGCAACAATTATGGAAGAATCACTACACTCAATCTGCAGGAGTCGCATTTCTTATTCAAAGGGGATGGAACCAAAAACGTTCAGGTGATGTGGTCTTTGTTCAGAAGCCGGGATATATTTCATATCCGAAAACAGGATCAACCCACGGTTCTCCAATGATTTATGATACCCATGTTCCTTTGATTTTCTATGGTCATGGCATTAAAAAGGGTGAAACAGCGAAAAGAACTGAGATTCCTGATATTGCTCCAACCCTAGCCGTATTATTGGGAACGGCCTTTCCGAATGGTACTACAGGAGAACCCATCGCTGAAGTATTGGAATGAAGTTTAAACTACCTTAAAAATCTAATTCGCCCAGTTTGGATTTTTTTCATTTTTGGATGCTGCCCAAAAATAAGGTAATAAGTAGTGAATCTACATTTTCTTATGAGACACCTTGGCCAATTATTACCATTTCAGTAGGGTTTGGAGTATTTTTTGGTTTTCTTAACGTCCTTAGTCTTGCTTCTTAAGGAATGACTTTTTCTAAAATTGCTTTCCATCTCAACTTTCTAATAAATTTACCTTCTTGGAGCGTAACGAAACGTTCTTGCTCTGAAGACCAAGCTTTTAGAAAGCCAACAATTCCATGAAGAAATAGTTTGGGTTTTTTTGCCTGAAGCGCCATTTTAAGCAGCGCAAGTTTGGATAACAAAAATCCGTATCGCATTTTGTAAAGAGCTTCTCCTTTGGTATGATATTTTTTTGT
>JBHJJC010000014.1:0-36733 GCA_050042945.1 Croceivirga sp. | reverse complement strand
ACTAGTAGCGGGGACTGGACTCGAACCAGCGACCTTCGGGTTATGAGCCCGACGAGCTACCTACTGCTCTACCCCGCGATGTGGACGGCAAATATACAACGGTTTCTTGGTTTCGCAAAATGCGAAGTGACAAATCAATTTTATACCCATTGGAGGCTATAATTATGTATTTTCGGCCGTATGGAAGTAATCAATAATGTTCTAGCTGAAGCCAATGGTTACGCCAATTGGCCCATGTTCTTCTTACTTATTGGCGGTGGATTGTTTTTAGCTTTTTATTCCAAGTTTTTACCTTTTCGCTATTTCGGTCATGCCATCGCCATCACTGCCGGTAAGTATGATGTTACCGAAGCAAAAGGTGAGGTTAGCTCATTTCAAGCCCTATCTTCGGCCGTTGCCGCTACCGTAGGCCTAGGTAATATCTCCGGAGTGGCCATTGCCATTCATTATGGTGGGCCCGGTGTGGTGTTTTGGATTTGGATAACTGCCCTTTTAGGCATGGGCATCAAATTTTACTCGTGTAGTTTGGCCGTGATGTACCGTGGTGTTGATTCTGAGGGTAAATTGCAAGGGGGGCCAATGTATTACATTACCAAAGGATTGGGAGAGAAAGCTAGACCATTGGCCATCTTTTTTGCCATCTGTGGACTTTTTGGTTTTCTTGGGGTCTTTACCGCCAATCAGTTTACCGAAACTTTTATGAGTGTGGTACAACCTTCAGAAACCCTATATGAAATGAGCGAAACAAATTGGAAATGGACCATCGGAATTGTACTGGCCATGCTCACTTCGTTTGTTATATTTGGCGGACTCACAAAAATTGCGAAAGTGGCTTCGGCCATCGTACCCTTCATGGTTGGGGTTTATCTTCTTTCTGTCATCGTAGTCATGATTTTAAATGCTTCGGAAATCCTACCGGCCTTAAAAATGATTGTTTCTGAAGCCTGGAATTTTAAAACCGGTGTTGTTGGTGGTTTTGGAGGCCTTATTATCATTGGGGTGAAACGCGCAATGTTTTCAAATGAAGCAGGGCTAGGCTCCGCCCCTATGTATCACGGGCAGTCAAAAACCGATAATCCGATTAAAGAGGGTTTGGTAGCCATGTTGGGCCCGTTCATTGATACCATTTTGGTCTGTACTTTTACCGCAGTGGTCATTATTTTAAGTGGTGCGTATTTGGAGGACACCAATGGAATTGTTATGACCCTGTCCGCTTTTAGAACCACATTATATGGTTTTGGCGATGACCTGTTAATGGTCATCGTTTCTGCTTTTGCCTTATCAACACTTTTTACCTATTCGTATTATGGCGTCAAGAGTTTATCCTTTTTGACCAACGCTAAAATTGGAAAATTCTACAACGTTTATTTTGTTTTGACCATTGTCTTTGCGGCAGTTGCCACTGTAGAGTTCGTCACCTATTTAATTGATTTGTCGTATGCTTTGATGGTAATCCCGAACATGATTGCTGTATTGTTATTGGCGCCAAAAGTGAACAAAGCGGCAAAGGAATATTTTCAAAAATTGAAAAGTGAGCCGAGATAATTTTGAACATGAGTTTTTCGGAATCGGTATCCAAAATGGAAAAACCCCTGAAAACTTGGGAGTGCTCTGGCGAACGGCACAGAACCTTGGGGCGAGTTTTATTTTTACCATTGGTAATCGCTATGCCAAGCAGTCAAGCGACACGCATCATGCTATTAAGGCCATGCCTTATTTTCATTATGAAACATTCGATGCTTTTTACCAAAACCTTCCTAAAGGGGCCATGCTTGTTGGAGTGGAACAGACTGAAAATGCAGTGGCCTTGGAAACCTTTTACCATCCGCGAAGGTGTGTTTATCTTTTGGGGGCTGAAGACCACGGACTTACTAAAAGGGCATGTGAAAAATCACATCATTTGGTGAAGTTCACATCAGAGAAGAGTCTAAATGTTGCTGTTGCCGGAAGCATTGTGATGTATGATAGAAACTTACCCAAGCCAAGGCTCACTTGATGGTTTCCCGTCTTCTTTTGGTTAAAAAAGCCGTTATGCCTATGGCCAACACAGCGATAACTAGCCAAACCCACCATGAAGTGCTCGAATTCAGGTCAATAGGAGCGGTTTCGCCCATTAACACCAAGCCGGCCCAATATTGAGGGTGTAGGGTTCTGCCTTCGGCTATCTTAAGATATTCTAATTTCGCTAACCTTAAGGCCTCGTCTTTTGGTTTTCCATCCTCTAAATATGTATAAAAGAATTCCAGTATTTGCGTGCTTGACTGTTCGTCAATTTGCCACAGACTGGTCAAAATACTTTCACTTCCTGCATAGTTAAATGCATGGGCCAGAGATATCATCCCTTCCCCTGGTTGATAGGTAGGTTTGCCCGTTTCGCAGGCCGTTAAAATTGCCAAATTCGAATTCAGGTTTTGATTGTATATCTCATAGGTATATAGATAGTTGTCATTGATGTTCACCGAATCGGAAACATTTTTTGCAAAGACCAATCTTGAAAGTTCTGGACTCCTATTATTCGATTCGGCATGTGTGCCAATATGAATGATTTTATGTTCACCAGCATTTCTGGTAAAGATTTGTTTTGAAGCTTGGTTATTTAAGAAAGACCGTCCGTTAAACCTTTTTCCAAATTTTTGAACTATCCCCGTACTAAAAGGTTGAGGTAAAAATTTTAAATAGGCTCTGTCTAAATAAATGGAATCATTGATGGCCATTTCGTATTTTGCTTTCATATCAGAGTTGAACTCTGGGGCAAAGGCCACAAAGTCTTTATCAAATTTCAATACGCTCCGATTGCTGTTATGTAGCAGCAAACTGTAATTGTAGGAAATGGTATGGTCGGTAATTAATCCCTTAACGGCGATATCTTTAAACGAATGAATTTCTCCTTTTGTAAGCAAATCAAAATTTAAATTAAACAAGGCACCATCTGGGATTATAATCACTTTTTTTGTTTTTACTTCATGTTCAAAAGGCCTCCAAAGTTTGTGATACAGGGTATTCAAAATGGGTTGAAGCTTTTTCGGGCTTATGGTATAGTCGTTGAGTTTTTTGGTGTAAAGCCCTAAATCCATAAAAGATAATGGAAAAATCAACTTGTCCTCGCTTGACAAAACAAATGCATAAAGCCTCTTCTCTATATACAAGTAGCGAACAATTGTTTCTTCTGGTAAGATGACATTGGGGTTATGCAAATATTGCTCTACCGAAGCATAATTCAACTTATAGTATTTGGGATAATTTGTTTTTAATGAGTCGAGAAATGAAGACCATTTTCTTTCTGCGTGGATGAAGTCTTGGTTGCTGTAAAATGGATTTGAGAGTGTTTTTTTTAGATTTTCTTTTAGGAATTTCTCCTGATCAGAAACGGATTCCGGTATACTTTCGAATGCCAAATCGTTTAACTTGCCCAACCTCTTGCGAATTTTACTATACAAGACGGACTCATGCATTTGTAGTACTCTAATTAGGTGATTATCGTTTTTTGTTTTCCAAAACAAATCAAGATGAAGTTGTTTTGCGAAACTGAAAAAAAGGCCATAGTCCTCGAAAAGTATATTAATATCTTCAGGGTTTAGAAGAATCGATTTATTCTTATTCAATATTTTGAATCCCTCATCCATTTCGCGTGCAAGATTGAGGAGAAAAGTAGAGTCCTTATTACTTTTTAAAAAGTACTTTGATTTTACGTTGATCCAAATGAGATAAGGCACTATTTTTTCTGTTTGTACTTGATGCTTAATATCACCCTTGCCTTCAAGATGGTCGTGAAATAGTTCAAGGGCTATGTTACTGTACTTCAATCCCTTTTTGTAATTGTAGTGGCCGAAATACATATTTGAAATATTTCTAAGGGCTTTTAAATGGATGTATGTATTTAAATGGTTTTTTTGCGCTATCTCGATGGCTATGTGCGCATGTTTATAGGCTTCTTTTGGATTATAATTAAAAGCATGAAATCTCGATATATGGGTTAAAACATCTATATAAAATTCACTTTTTGAAAGCGTCTTATCGTTATTGGCCCAGTCTTTAAATTCTGAATAAAATGTTTTGGCCTTGTTTCGCTGATTTAAGGCTTCGTAGATTTTGGCATGAACAAATGCAACCAAGGGCCTTATTGATTTATTTTTAATTGGGCTCTTTGTAATTCGTTTTGACACTTCTTGCATATGTTGTTGGGCAATATCAATTTGATGGGACAATATTGCAATTTGTCCTAGTTTGGCCAATGATATTGTGATGTCTGGGTCATCTTTGTGAAGCATTTGTATTCTGCTTTCAAGTACCTTTTGATTAAGCTTATAAGCTGTATTAAAATCGTTGAGATTTAGAAACTTTTCAGCCAGTGCTTCAGTACTATCAATTGCCTTTATGGTATTTAAGGGATTTTCTGAATCTATCTGTGCGAAAAGATTAGAGGTCGAAATCGTTAGAAAGGTCAAGAAAATTACTTTAATTACTTGGTTCATTGATTCTAAGTTGGTCAAGAATGATGTCTTCTAAATGCGTCTAATGAATGGAACTAAAGATATTGTCCAAAAAAGAAGACTTTTCTTTATAAAATTCAGTTTTGCATCCAACCGCCACGAAAACGAGATTGTTTTCTCTTTGCACACATTTGCCCTTCCAAAGTAACTCCGTTTCTAAATTTTCATCGGTTATACCATGAACGATATTATCTACGACATTGTATTCCACGGCAGCACCCATGGCTTTGATATCCATTTTAAAGAGTGGGAGCAAATCCTTTAGTTCATTTACATTGTATTGCCAAACGGTAACCACACATTTCATCTTTGCAGGATTATAAGCTATTCCCTCAAAACCTGAATTAGGCTGATTTGCCGCTTTCTTCACGTCGTCTGTCGTCTTTTGATAAATCCAGTTATCCGGTAGTTCAAAGGGTATTTCTTCAAGATTTACAATCTGAATAGAATTCATGGAATCTTTCTTCTTCTCTTGTTTAATAACCATTGAATTTGGTTTCCTGTTATTGTTCGAGTCTTTGCATGAGAGGATGGCTAAAACGATTGCCAAAGCATAACAAAAAAATTTCAAAAAAGGTTTCATTATTTAGTCTAACGATTTTATGACCTCACTATCCTTTTCTAAAAGAGCTTTAGCTTTTTCAATATCACCACTTTTTAAGTGGGCAAGGCCCAAATAATGTTTGGCATCTTTTCCAAAAAAGCTTTCGGATACATCTATTTTTTCTAAGTATGGAATAGCGCTTTTTGAATCATCATTTGCCAGATGTGCTACACCTAAAAAATAATTTAGGGTATCATTATTTGGTTTTGAGACCAATAATCCCCTCCATTTCTTAATGGCCACATCATAGTTACCTTCTTTGTAATCGACCATGGCCTCATAAAAAGGATAATTATCATTGTTACCCATTACGGTAGGCAAACCTGGATCGGGAGAAAAGTACTCAAGAAACAAGCGTTCATTTTGATTAGGTCGATTTAAAAACCAAAGTCCTAGAGAGAGCAATACAGCAATACCGGCGGCTATTCGGTAAATGGTGAAATTTGATTTTTTCGATTTGCTCCGTTTTTCAAAGTTATCGTGAAATTCATCGAGTTTCATTCTCAAGGCCTGTTCTTCGACGGTTAAAAACAAGGTCTTAAACTCTTTAAATTGACTTTTAAGCAAAGGTTCTTTTTCAAGTCTTTTATTGAAACTGATTTCCTCTTCAATGTTCATATGGCCTAAGAGAAAATACTCAAATTCTTCTTGTTGCTCTTGTGCTATGTAGTTGGGGCCGCTATAATCCATTTTTTTTGATTTCGATGCTCAGGGCTCGCAACTTTTCCATACAGCGATATTTCTGGTTACGGGCCGTGGCCGGTGTCAGATTCATCTCCTTTGAAATTTCGTCCATTGACTTTCGCTCGAAGTAAAACAATTGAAGTAGTGCCCTACAATTATCTTTTAGTTGGTTCAAAGCCTTTTGAATGACTTCTAACTGTGACTCTTTTTCTTCACTTTTATCTGATTCTTCTGCTACTATGGATAAATGGGAAAAGCTTTCAGTGTTAACTGTTTTTTTAAACCTTGAAGAACGCAAAAAGTCAATCCACTTGTTTTTGGCTATGGAAAACAAATAGGCTTCAACATTGCTATTGAAGGTCAGTTTATCTTCCTTGATATTTCGCCAACAGGCTATAAAAGCCTCTTGAAATACATCTTTGGCCTGTGCTTCATCACCACTGTTGTTCAATACATGATTTCTAAACCTGGGGAACATATTTTGATATACTTGTTGCATCACCTTTTGGTCATTTCTTTTAAAAGCGGTGGTCAGGTGGTTTTCGTTCTGCAAGGTTTTCCCCATACTTTAAAACAAAGTATAGGGAATTTACAGATTTTCAATTTCTTACAAAATAACATAGGTCTAAATACATCTTTTTTAGGTACATAGTTGTTTATTTGTCCAAGGTGATAGTAATCTTGGCTCTGCCCGATACCCCATTGAACTGACGCTGTCTCTCTGGATATTGATTTCCAATGGTATTTACCGATGCCGCATTTAAGCCTATGACAAAAGTATTGTCCACAAAACGGGCTACGTCTACCGAGCCACCTTGCGATTGATTGGTCCAAGTAAATATCTGCCCGCTAAGCCCCTCCCTTCGTTGACTATCAAAAAAATATTCAATAATCTCGGCTTTATATTCAACAGCTCTATCATTACGCGGGACTAAAAATCCACCTCCCATAACGATTCTTGTACCACCAGCTTCGGCGGCGGTAAATGCGATATATTTTGCTGCATCAACCTCAAATTCTATGGCGTTGTTGTTGCTGATGTATACATCAACAAATTCAAAGCCGGCCTCCCTGAAGGGAATGTCATTTGGGTTGTTTTTGGGGCGCAACCAAATACCCACCCGAACCTGTTGTGTGGCGTTCTCTACTTCATCATCAATATTACGTAGTACAATGCCATTTTCGTTTACAACAGTTTCAGAAGTGCTATTGCCATTAAAAAGGGCATGGGCTCCACTGGTGGTCCAAACCAATTTAAAATCAAAATCGTTATTCACTTCCAAAGGAGTGTTGTCTTCCGCATTCAAAACCCGCAGGTTGGCCTGTTCAATACCACATAAAATAGCATCCAAGGGGTCAATGGTAAATCTTCGTTGCTGAACGTTAACCGTCATTTCTGCGGTACCAATCAAAACTTGGCTTCCGTTATTGTCTTGAAAGGCTCTCACCGTAACTGTCTCTAAATTTTCAAATCCTATCAAATCGCTTATAGAGGCACTGCTTTGAAAAGTTACGGTATTGGTTGTATTGGTAAATGTTATCCCATTGTTTCCTTGACTGTCTCTTAAAATACTGCTGAAATTTTCAGAAACTATCCATTCATAGGTAATGCTACCATCAGTAAGCTCTTCGTCTTCAACACCTTCAATAGTGGCTGTGATTTCCAAATCTTCTAAGGTCTGCACGCCACCACGTAATGGTTCTAAACTGACATCACCCCTATCTGCAAGGACCGCCCAAGATTCTAAGGTGCTGATATCATCAAGTTGGTCGTTTACACAAAACAGACTAAACCTATTGGTTACGCCTGTAATAATCTCGGTCATATTGGCTAGATTGTCTGATAGCGTATCTGTAAATACCATTGAACCGGATAAATCACTACTATTGAAGGCTATTTCATAGGCATTTTCCAAAAGCTGAAACACTTCTCCATTTGTTCGAAAATCCTCGAAAAAAATTTGTAGAGCTTCATTAAACTCTCCATCGTACACGAGTTCACGTACATTGGTGTTATTGTTGAAATATGTTGTGATTAGAGGTAGTAATTCTTTTTCCTGTACATCATTTCCAACATCATCGTAGATATCTTTTCGACCTGCGATTTCGAATAGGGTTGGTAAGGCGTAGTCTAGCAAGAAAGCTTCTGAAGACATTTTTTCATAGGCTTGCCTTTCTGCAGTGGTCATAGTGCGATTGGCATCATCTTGTCCTGGCCCTATAACGGCCACTTCAAACTCAGCAGATGATTCAGTATCACCTAAGCTTAATTCTTGGGGTACAGTGGTTGTCTCGGTAAATATACTTCCACACGCAATTAATGCATGGATGAGGTTGCCATTGTTCACCGGGGTTGTTTCTGGAAAATTCTTTGACGTGTAGCGACCTTTTGAAATGTTATCCCTGAATTCAGCTTGCTGCGCTGTTCCAATTTGGTCTAAAAGTACTGTGCGATTACCCTCCATATCGGTAAAAGCCTTCTTGTAAACAAAAAGCTCAGCTCTCCTAGGTCCTCTATTGGTAATTGTAAAACTATTCTTTCCACCATCCACTTTTTTCAATTGCATTTTGCTCCTGATATCATTGCTTTCGATAAAAATTGCACTGTTCACCGTGTTGACAGATTTAAAACCAGAAACACTAGTTTCTAAAGTATCAAGAAACCCTAGATTTTCTATAACAAGGTTATCAGCGACAAATTGTGTCTCCAGTTCTTGGGCGAACGAAATGTAATTTTCATTTTCTTCAATGCCAGTAAGAATCTCATCTTTAAACTCCTCAGCCTGTAAGTACCCAGTAGAGGCAAAATAAAAAAGCACTATAGCTGTAGATGCCACAGTAAGCTGATTTCGGCTTGCATCAATAAAACCAGCCAAGAGAATGTTTCCTTCAGCATCTGTCAAAAATGCTAATTCTGAGGCCCCTTCAAACGTTGGTAGTGCTGTATTTTCAATATCTGAGACGGGAATTATCTCTCCCGCTATTGTGATGGTTGCTCCCATTAGGTCAATTTCAACGCCATCTGGAAATACGATTTGCCCGTCTGAAGAACCTATAGTTCCATCATCCGTGGGATCATCATCCATTGGGTCGTCATCGCTGGGGTCTATATCATCAGTTATGGATATGTCATCATCCATCATTTGAGCCACATCATCATTGGAACTACAGGCCCAAATCAAAGTAGATATGGTTACCAACAGTAAAATTAGTTTTAATGAGGTTTTCATAATTATTTCTTTGAATTTGTATTTGGTTTTACAGTGTATCGGAAAGATTTTAAAATGTCATCAAAAGATTTACTGCTGAACTTGAAACTGGGTCCAATCCATCTGATTTAGCCTTGGGTCTGTTCTAGGATCAAAGTTTGGATGATCAACCCCTATGAACCTCGCATTGTTGTTTACCAGTCGTTATTAAGCTTTGATCACTATAGTTATTTTCAGCATAAGGGAAAAGAGGCGAACTGACCATATTTGATATTTTCATATCATTTGGACCATGGTAGTAGTAATCCCCATCGGTATAAACTTCCCAATTTTTTGGTATTTGTACTCTAACTTTTGGAATCCCTAAATTTTGGTCAATCAGTTCATGGAATTCATAACCTACCTGTGCTTGGGTATTACCAGCAGTTTGCGAAGTGCCCGTACCCTGCTTACAAGACCACAAGAACAACCAAAGCAACACTGAGTTGAAAATAGTTCTCATTCGTTTACTTTTATAAGTTCCTTTTTTAGATATCGCGCAAAAACAAATATGTCATCAGACTTTTATGATGACAATTCATTACTTTAATCGATATTCTTTAAAGCTGCAAACAAGAATTATGAAAATCACCAGATTATTTTTGCTCACTTCAGTAAGTTTCTTTCTAATAAACTGCAGTAGTGATAGTTCAGACGATCCCCAAACCCAACCTCCAATAGACCAAACGGATGATGGCCCGATCACTTCAGTTGATGATGATCCTGTGGGCGAGCTTTCATCAGATAATTCACTTTTATCATTCTCGGTCACAACAGCGAACAATCCAGGATTGAAGATTGATGCCGATGTGCAAGTAACGGGCAATGACTACAAATTATACTTTCCCTTTGGTACGCAGTTAGATGATTTGATCGTCTCTTTTCAGGTTTCCGAAGGGGCATCTATGCAGATTGGAGGGGTAGAACTGACCAGTACTAATTCCAGTATTGATTTCACGGATGATTTTATCGCAACGGTGGTCGCAGAAGATGGGTCTATGGCCGAGTATGGTTTTCGAGCTGAGTCTAATTTTGAAGCGCTTGATGAGGCTATACAGCAACTAATGTCAGATAACAATGCACCAAGTATGCAATTGGCCATTACAAAGAATGAGAAGCTGGTATATCAGGCACAGTATGGTTTTGCCGACTTGAACAATACGGAAGTGGTAACCGATGATTCGGTGTATCGATTGGCCAGTGTTTCAAAAACAATAACTGCCGTAACCATATTAAGAATGGTACAAGATGGTTTAATAGCTTTTAACGATACCGTATTTGGTGTAAATGGTATTCTGGAAAATGATTTTGGAACACCGCCATATTCGACCAATATTGAGAATATAACGGTACGACACCTTTTGGACCATACCTCAGGATTTACAAATAACCCGGCAGATGCCATGTTTTTAAATCTTGATTGGACCTTAGAAGAAGTAATCAGTAATGTTTTGGATAATAGGGTCTTGGAAACAACTCCTGGGGAGACCTACTCTTATTCTAATTTTGGATATATTCTTTTAGGCAGAGTAGTCGAAAAAGTTAGCGGAATGACTTACGAAAATTATGTCAAGCAATCCATCTTGGTGCCATTGGGAATTACCACCATGAACATAGCACGAAACGGAATTGACGAAAAGTGGCCCAATGAAGTAGAGTACTTCAGTCAGGGCGATAATTTAGGTCCTTATCAATACAATGCATCAAGATGTGAATCGATGGGCGGGTGGACGGCCAGTGCCACGGACTTGGCAAAACTCATGGTTGGCATTGATAGAAGACCTGGCGTTGCCGATATTATAAATACCGATGTTATTGTCGGGAGTTACTTTGGGTTTGGTGAATGGGGATTCTGGGGTTCACTGCCGGGCACATCCGCGGTGATTTATCGCATAAATGAAGAATTTAATTTTTCTATTATTGCTAACACTAGGGTCATTCCCTTAACACTCAATAAAGATATGCAAGATGCTTTAAGGGCCGCTATATTGGCAAGAACCTCATGGCCAGAATACGATCTGTTTACAACAGAATAATTGCCGTTGTGTCCGGGGACATCAATGCTGATTTTCAAAAGGGTTACCTTAACAACCCTTTTTTTGTTCGTAGTTTTACACGATGTCAGTGATTCATAAATCAGGTTTTGTCAATATTATTGGTAATCCCAATGTGGGGAAATCTACCCTTATGAATGCCTTCGTAGGGGAGAAACTATCCATTATCACCTCAAAGGCACAGACCACAAGACATCGCATTTTTGGCATTGTGAATGGAGAAGATTTTCAAATGGTCTTTTCCGATACCCCCGGAATCATCAAGCCTGCCTACGAATTGCAAGAGTCCATGATGGGGTTTGTCAAATCAGCGCTGGAAGATGCCGATGTGTTGATTTATATGGTTGAGATAGGCGAAAAGGGGCTAAAGGATGAGGATTTCTTTAAGAAAATTGAAAAAAGCCAAATACCGGTACTGCTTCTACTGAATAAGATTGATACCTCAGAACAGTCCTTTTTAGAGGAACAGGTTGTCTATTGGAACGCCTTGCTTCCCAATGTTGAGGTCCATCCTATATCGGCTTTGGAAAATTTTGGGGTAGAAGAGGTATTTCAGCGAATATTGGACTTGCTTCCTGAAGGACCGGCCTATTTTCCCAAAGACCAATTCACCGATAGGCCAGAGCGATTCTTCGTCAATGAATCCATCCGAGAAAAAATCCTTTTAAACTACAAAAAAGAGATTCCCTATGCCGTTGAAGTAGAAACGGAAGAATTTCTGGAAGATGACAAAATCATACGAATTCGTTCGGTCATTATGGTGGAGCGTGACTCGCAAAAAGGAATCATCATTGGCCATAAAGGAGCGGCGTTGAAAAAGGTTGGGATGGGCGCTCGAAAAGACCTAGAAACGTTTTTTGGTAAGCAGGTACATATTGAACTGTATGTCAAGGTCAACAAGAATTGGCGTTCCAATCAAAACCAACTCAAACGCTTTGGGTATCAAGGATAGTATCAATTGTACCATCCGTAAATTTCAATCATATCCATAGTGTTTCGGGGTCTCTTTATTTAGGGTTTTTTTTGTCTTTTTGAATTTTTCAAATGAAGCTGGAGTTTCTAAAAAAGGGGTGTCTTTTATGAAACATGCCGGTGGGCGATAGGTTGGAAAGGAGACGAATTGTCGGCACTCGCCCCATAGATACGTTTCTTTATAAATAACACTACTTTTACCGAAAAGTAAGCGCATGGGGGGCATAGTTGCCATTGTGGGTAGACCCAATGTTGGAAAGTCCACTTTTTTCAACCGTTTGATTCAGAAAAGAGAGGCCATAGTTGATGCAGTAAGTGGTGTCACTAGAGACCGTCATTATGGTAAAAGTGACTGGAACGGTAAGGGATTTTCGGTCATTGATACGGGTGGTTACGTCGTGGGGAGCGATGATATTTTTGAACAAGAAATCGATAAACAGGTCGAATTGGCCATTGACGAGGCCGATGCCATCATTTTTATGGTTGATGTGGAGTCAGGTGTCACAGGTATGGATGAAGATGTGGCCAACTTATTGCGAAAGGTCGATAAACCTACTTTTTTAGCGGTAAACAAAGTGGATAATGCCATGCGTGAGGCAGATGCCGTTGAGTTTTACGCTTTGGGGTTGGGCGAGTATTACACCCTATCAAGTATTAATGGTAGTGGAACGGGAGAATTGTTGGATGCCGTTGTTCAAGTGCTTCCCGACGACCCAGAAGGTGAATCTGAACTGCCTCGCTTTGCCGTGGTGGGTAGACCCAATGCTGGCAAGTCTTCGTTTATCAATGCATTGATTGGGGAAGACCGTTATATTGTTACTGATATTGCCGGTACGACCCGTGATAGTATCGATACCAAATACAACCGTTTCGGATTCGAATTTAATCTTGTCGATACCGCTGGAATTCGAAGAAAGGCCAAGGTCAAAGAAGATTTGGAGTTTTATTCCGTTATGCGCTCCGTTCGGTCGATTGAATTTTGTGATGTCTGTATCGTAATGTTGGACGCCACCCGCGGGTTTGATGGCCAGGTACAGAATATTTTTTGGTTGGCCGAGCGAAACCATAAAGGGATTGTGATTTTGGTCAATAAGTGGGATTTGGTCGAAAAGGAAACCAATTCGGTCAAAGAATACACCAAGAAAATCAAGGAGGCGTGTGAGCCGTTCGATGATATCCCTATCATTTTTATTTCAGTGCTCAACAAACAGCGTATTTTTAAGGCCATCGAAACGGCAGTCGCCGTCTATCAGAATCGAAGTAAAAAAATTAAAACGAGAGAATTCAATGATGTGATGTTGCCCATCATTGAGAAAAATCCGCCACCAGCGTATAAGGGTAAATACGTAAAAATTAAGTTCTGTACACAACTGCCCACGCCATACCCGCAATTTGCATTTTTCTGTAATCTACCGCAGTACGTGCGGGAACCCTATAAACGGTTTTTGGAAAATCAAATTCGAAAACATTTTGATTTTACTGGGGTGCCGATTACTGTTTTTTTGAGGAAGAAATAAGTCAATATTCCTTTAAAAGACTATTGGGACTTTCATTTTTAAACTTTCGGAAAACCCTGTTAAATGTCGATTTGGAACTGAATCCTGAAGCAAAGGCTAAATGGAGTCAGGTACGTTTCTTTTTATTATCTTAAAGAAATCGATAAAAAATTGGAATATTACAATTCATGTAATCAATGAAAAACGCTCTGTATTTTAGGCCTCTACCACCCTCCAGAAGCACCACCGCCGCCAAAGCCGCCACCACCAAAGCCACCCCCAAAACCACCAGAGCCAAAACCACCTCCACCAAAGCCTCCACCTGATGCGCCGCCTCGATAACCGCCCCTACCCATATTGCTTAGGATGATCATGTACCTATTATCAAAATCGCCACGTTTTCGTCCACCTCTATTATTTCGTCCACCGCGATTGTTTCGACGTGCGAGCAAGATAAATATGATGATAAAGATGATAAAAGGCATCACCTCCCGCAGGGAAGGACCTTGAGGTGTGTCGAAGCTCCTTTCTTCTTTGAACTGCCCGTTCAATACCTGAAAAATAGCGTCTGAACCCGCGTTCAGTCCTCCATAATAGTTGTCTTGTTTGAACTGGGGTATAATGACCTGGTCAATGATGCGTTTGCTCATGAGGTCGGTGAGAAATTCTTCAACGCCATATCCCGTATTGATTGCGATTCGGCGGTCATCTTTGGCAAGAAGTACTAAAATACCGTTATCTTCATCTGCTTGCCCTATTCCCCATTTTTGCCCCCATTGAGCACCTAAGTAGTTGATGTTTTCCCCTTCCGTAGAACTGATAATAGCAATAACAATTTGGGTCGAGGTACTGTCGGAATATCGAATCAGTTTCCGCTCTAATTGCGTTTTCTGATTTATATTCAGAAGATTCACATAATCATATACACTTGTTTGATTCTCAGGTTTAGGGGGAATTTCGAACTGAGCGTGTGCCGAATTCGAAATTAGAACGAGAAGAAGTAATGCAGCCCATGAAAACGTGGAAAAACAAAATTCTTTCCTTATCCCTTTCCCGATGGAATTTCTACCTTTCAAGAGAGTTAGGGAAAGCCTATCCTTTAGAAATCGCATCGCTCAATTCATTAATGTCACCATGGTGCCAAGGAAAATGTTTTTCCAGTTCCTTACCTGCGTTTAAGACACCTTCTACGATACCCCTTTTAAAATGGCCCTTTTTAAAATGCGAGGCGATAAGGTCTTTGGTACTTTCCCAAAATCCTTTGGGTACGGCGAGGTCGATACCCTTATCCCCATAGATAACAAATTTTCTGTCGTTAACGGCCACATAGAGCAATACCCCATTTTCATCTTTGGTGTTGTCCATTTTTAAAAAATGAAACACTTGTTGGGCTCTACTGAAATGGTCTATTTTAGTCGAGGCTTCAATGTGTACACGAATTTCACCCGAAGTGTTTTTCTCGGCTTGTAAAATGGCGTCCACGATTTCCTGCTCTTCTTCAGCAGTGAGAAAAGCCTCAACTTTGTCCATGTTCACTCGAAATTAAAATCAACTTCAGGGGCATTTTCTGCTCCAGCATCCGCTTGGTAATACGCCAATTCTTCCAGATTGAAGTATCCGGCCAAAATCGTATTGGGATATGTCTTGATATGCTCGTTGTAAGGTCTGATGGTTTCATAGAATCGATCACGGGCGACGTTGATTCGATTTTCGGTACCCTCCAACTGCGCTTGTAGCTCTAAAAAGTTTTGGTTGGCCTTTAGATTAGGGTACCGCTCAACGGTAACCAAGAGACGCGAAAGTGCTGAGGACAGACCGGTTTGGGCCTGTTGAAATTCGGCCAGTTGTTGCACATTGGCAGGATCGACATTGATTTGAGTGGCCTTAGATCGGGCTTCAATAACATCGGTGAGGGTACCTCGTTCAAAATCTGCTGCCCCCTGTACCGTTTTGACAAGGTTGCCAATCAAGTCATTGCGACGTTGATAGGCGCTTTCCACCTTGGCCCAAGCCTCTTTGGTGGGTTCTTCGAGTTTTACTGCAGTATTGTAAAAGCCTTTTGCCCATCCAAAGACGGCAAAAAAGAGTACGCCTATCAATATCAATGGAATCAACCATTTTTTCATTTGTTCGTGTTTTAGTGTTTATCTGGTGTATAGGTCTTATTTAATGCTTTAATGTTACATCAAATGTCTTTTCTTATACGATTGGGTTTTCTTGGCCTTTTCATAAATGCACTATTTCAGCATTCACACATGAAGTCTATCCCAGTTGTTCCTTGATTTTAATAAGCTCCGCTTTGACGCGCTGCAATTTTTCAATCACATCAAAATTGGATAAGGTCTTGTGTTTTTCCTCCCTTAAGTGTGTTTTCGCCCCTTCGAGGGTGAATCCCCTTTCTTTGACCAAATGATAAATAAGCTTAAGATTTTTTATGTCCTCTGGTGTGAATTTACGGTTGCCCTTGGCATTTTTTTTGGGCTTTAACACGTCAAACTCCTTCTCCCAAAAACGAATGAGCGAAGTGTTGACCCCAAACGCTTTGGCAACTTCGCCGATACCATAATATCGTTTTTCAGGCAGTTCTACGTGCATCAGTCAAGCGATTGGTTTTCTTGGCTGGCATATTTCAGCATATTTTCAAATTCTTCGGCGGTCAAGCTACCGTAATAGAAATTAATGGGATTAATTTTTTCTTTATCCTTCCAAACCTCGTAATGAAGGTGTGGTGCCTGTGAACGCCCTGTATTTCCCACAAAACCAATTAAATCACCCCGTTTTACTTTTTGGCCCTTTGAAACATTGTATTTGCTCAAGTGTGCGTAAAGACTTAGATAACCATACCCATGGTCGATTCGAATGTGCTTACCGTAACCTGATGATTTGTTGTCGGCACGAATGACCTTACCATCGCCAGAGGCATATATTGGTGTTCCCCTGGGGGCGGTGAAATCCATTCCTTTGTGCATTTTTCGCGCCTTGGTAAATGGATCTGATCTCCACCCAAATCCAGAGGCCATTCGCGTCAAATCTTCATTTCTTACGGGCTGTATGGCCGGTATGGCCGCTAATAATTTTTCCTTTTCCTCTGCGAGTTTGGCAATCTCATCCAGTGATTTTGATTGAATTACCATTTGCTTTTGAATGATGTCCAATCGCTTTGATGCCTTAATAATGATATCAGAATTATTAAATCCTTCCAAAGATTTGTAGCGGTTTACCCCACCAAATCCAGCCCTTCGTTGCTCTTCAGGTATAGGATTCGCCTCAAAATATAGGCGATAGAGGTTGTTGTCACGTTCTTCCACATTGGCCAAAACTTCTTCTATTTGTTGCATTTTGCGATTCAATATTTCGAACTGAAGCTCATAGTTCTGTACCTCACGTTGTAGGGAAAGTTCTTTTGGCGTATTGACCAGGTTGGTATTCAATAAAAAAAGGAGGCCGACAAACCCAAAGAGCGTGGCGCCTAAAATGAACAGTGCAATATTTCGGTACTTTTTCGACTTCTTTGGTTCAATTTTTCGATACGATAGGGTATCGGGGTCGTAATAGTACTTTACTTTAGACATGAATGTAAATTATCCTATTTTTGGTCGTTCATTTTTAAGGAAACAGACAAATATAAAAATTGTTTTGTTCGCTCTGTTAAAATTAATTAAAGCTTAACTGCCCGTATGACATCCCAAAAGGTTAGAGAACAGTTTTTAAACTTCTTCGAATCGAAGGCCCATATGATTGTGCCCTCGGCACCTATGGTTATGAAAAATGATCCGACGTTGCTATTTACCAATGCGGGAATGAACCAATTCAAGGAGTATTTTTTGGGGATTTCAAAAGCAGACAAAAAAAGGGTGGCCGATTCCCAAAAGTGCCTGCGCGTTAGTGGTAAACACAATGACCTTGAAGAAGTTGGCAAAGATACCTATCACCATACGATGTTCGAGATGTTGGGCAATTGGAGTTTTGGCGATTATTTTAAAAAGGAGGCTATTGCATGGGCATGGGAGCTTTTGACCAAAACATACGGTATTGATAAGGCGTGTCTTTACGTCACGGTATTTGAAGGCAGTAAAGACGCCGACAATCTTGATATGGATCAGGAGGCCTTTGATTTTTGGAAGGAAATTATACCCCAAGACCGCATTTTAATGGGGAACAAAAAGGATAATTTTTGGGAAATGGGCGACCAAGGGCCTTGTGGGCCTTGTTCTGAGATTCATGTTGATATTCGTGCTGAAGAGGAAAAGGCGAAAGTACCTGGAGCAGAATTGGTCAATAAAGACCATCCGCAGGTAGTGGAAATCTGGAACCTCGTTTTTATACAGTTCAATCGAAAAGCGAATGGTCAGTTAGAAGACCTCCCTGAAAAACATATCGATACGGGAATGGGGTTTGAACGGTTGTGTATGGTCTTACAAGACAAACAATCGAATTATGACACCGATGTTTTTACCCCTTTGATACGGGAAATTGAAACCATAACAGCCAACGATTATGGAAAGAACGAGGAGACCGATATTGCCATACGGGTCATCGCCGATCATGTGAGAGCCGTTTCGTTTGCCATAGCCGACGGACAATTGCCCAGTAATACAGGAGCAGGATATGTCATTCGCAGAATATTAAGAAGGGCCATTCGCTACGGATTTACTTTTCTAAATGCCAAAACTCCCTTTATTCATCGATTGGTAAAGGTGTTGGTAGAGCAAATGGGCCAGGCTTTTCCTGAATTAAAAAATCAGCACCAGCTTATCGAAAATGTGATTAAGGAAGAAGAACATTCCTTTTTGAGCACTTTGGAGCAAGGTTTGGTGCTCTTGGATGCTGTCATTAAATCGACTGAGGGTAAAACCGTTAATGGCGAAAAGGCCTTTGAACTCTATGACACGTTTGGTTTTCCCATTGATCTTACGGCCTTGATTCTTGAAGAGAAAGGTTATCAACTTGATGCCGAAGGTTTCGAAATCGCATTACAGGCGCAAAAGAACCGTTCAAGGGCAGCTTCTGAAATGACGACAGATGATTGGGTCATGCTTCATGTCGATAGTGTCCAAGAATTTGTGGGATATGATACGTTAGAAGCCGATGTGAAGTTGGTGAAGTATCGAAAAATCACCTCAAAAAAGGAAGGTGACCGTTACCAATTGGTATTTAATCTTACTCCATTTTATGCCGAGGGTGGCGGACAAGTAGGGGATAAGGGCTATTTAGAGTCCTCTAATGGTGATGTCACTTACATTATAGATACGAAAAAAGAGAACAATGAAACGGTTCACTTTTCAGAGAACCTTCCAAAAGGGGTGTCTGGAAATTTTAGAGCTGTTGTTGATAAAAAACAACGTCAGCGAACAGCCAGTAACCATACAGCTACCCATTTATTGCATCAAGCGCTGAGAGAAGTATTGGGAGAACATGTGGAACAAAAAGGTTCTGCGGTACATTCGAAATACCTGCGTTTTGACTTTTCCCATTTTTCGAAACTGACCACAGATGAACTGAGAAGTGTGGAAAACTTTGTGAATGCCCGTATTGACGGGCAACTACCTCTTAAGGAAAACCGTAACATTCCCATACAAGAAGCTATGGACCAGGGAGCCATGGCCCTCTTTGGTGAAAAATATGGCGATACGGTGCGTACCATTCGTTTTGGGAAGTCCATTGAATTATGCGGGGGCACCCATGTTCAAAATACGGGTGATATCTGGCACTTTAAAATTGTTTCAGAAGGTGCGGTGGCTGCCGGTATTCGCAGAATTGAAGCTATCACCTATGATGCAGTGAAAGACTTCTATTTTCAGAACAATCGACAATTGTTTGAAATCAAAGATATATTGAACCGCGCCAAAGACCCCGTCAAAGTAGTTGCTGCATTGCAGAAAGAAAATAATGATTTAAAAAAACAGGTCGAGCAACTGTTGAAAGAAAAGGCAATAGGTCTGAAATCAGAGTTGTTGAATGCCCTGTCTGAAATCAATGGAGTGAAATTCCTTGCAAAAAAGGTGGATTTGGATGCCGGTGGAATGAAAGATCTGTTGTTCGAAATGGGGAAGGTAAAGCGTAATCTTTTCGCCTTGTTGGCTGCGGAAAAAGACGGTAAGGCGGTACTTTCCTGTTATATCTCAAAGGATTTAGCATTCGAAAAGGGATTGAATGCAGGTAGCATTGTTCGTGAATTGGGTAAATATATTCAAGGCGGCGGCGGGGGGCAGCCTTTTTTTGCCACAGCAGGTGGTAAAAATCCTGTAGGCATTCCAGAAGCGTTGGAGAAGGTAAAAGATTATGTAAAGTGATACTTCCTTTCTTGGAATAGGAAAGTATGGTTTCCCGAAAATCGGGATTACTGAAAGTGCTGTATACAAGCCATACCTCGCCTAAAGACTTTGCCTAAAAACGTGGTAAAATATGAAAAAAGTTATAGCCGGAATACTGATTACCCTGGCCACACTTCTCATCTACAAGTCATACCAAGACCATCGTCAGGAAAAAAACGTCTTAAAGGAAAATTCCATGCTCCTTCAGCAACAGCTGGAAAACGTTGCGAAACTTATTGTAACTGAGGGGCATTTTGCTGAGGTATATAATTATGCTGATTCGAAAGCGCTTTTTGGGCCTTTGATAACGGCGAGTAAAAAGGCATTGGTGGTGGTCAATGCCGAGGTCACCATAGCGTATGATTTACAGCAACTCGATATCAAAATCGATAGCGCAACAAAGACTGTTCGAATTGCCCAATTGCCCGATCCAGAAATAAAGATTTATCCCGATTTTGAGTACTACGACGTATCGGCCGACTATTTGAATCCGTTTGAAGCAGAAGACTACAATACGATAAAGCGTAATGTTAATGCCTCTTTGATGAAGAAAGTAATGGCTTCCGGTTTGGTCTCCAACGCAGACAACCGCTTGCTATCAGAACTTTCCAAGATTTTGGTTTTGACGGATTCTATGGGATGGTCCCTCGTTTACCAAGAGAACCCCATAAAAAAGATGGAAGACTTACGCTTGGTTTACTAGACTTTTCTTTGCCAAGGTAAGGCCATCATCTATCAAATGCCCTACTTTGGGTCGGTTTTGTTTGACCATTTCCAAATGTGATATAATCGCCGTCATCAATGAGGTGCTATTATCCATAAGTGCAAGCTCATATAATTCAACGGGTAATAACCAATCATTGGGAAAGTGTTCCTTGAACTCCTCAAAAAGCTTTCCGCGAGAAATATAGGTGCTGTTTCCTTCTCGATACGCCCTAACCTGTTTGTAGTATCCTTCTAAACGTAACAAAGTGTCATCACGGTCTTTTTTAATGGTACTATCACTGATTTCATGGGATATGAGGTTAAAACTTTTAATATCCGCGGGGCCATTAAAGGCTGAAACCACTTGTTCGCCCACAGCCATATGGTAAAGCCCCCATTCCGGAATAAAAAGTAAGGTGTCGTCATACGTAACCTTGCAGTCTTTAAAAGTGATGAGAATAGTTTCTCCCTTAAGGTTTCGGGTGCCTGTTACGATTTCACCGGTCACCTTGACCCCACCTTCAAATTCAAGGGAAGTACGTTGTCCTTCAAATATATTGTAGGCCTTTAAGTCTCTGGGGCTCATATCTTCAATGGCCAAATTGATTCCTATTAACTTTCCCACAGGAGATCCAAACCCCTGTGGATGATCCTCAATACCATGACCTACCAATTCTTTTTCACGATAAGACAAAGCGGTTGGACCTGTTGTTCTTATATAAATGGGTTTGCCATTATGTGAAATGCTATCTCCAAAACAACCGGAAATCTGAAGTCCAGTGCTGAGTTCAACGGTTCCCAATGCTTTGGACTTCTCCAATTTTTGGATTCCTTGTAAACCACCGGTGCGCAGGGCCATGGTGTTGGTAAAATCTTCCAATACTTGGCTTAGATGGGGAAAATTTGGGGTAACAAACAATTGGGGTTGGGGCTTGGTAATATCAAACGGGGTATGGGCCGCTTCTAGGGTATATGGTATTTTTTTTACCTCTTTCGTCATGCACCAGGCACTTTCGCCAATCGACGACAGTAGACCGGCACCATATATTTTTGGGTGATTCAATTCGCCTATAAGCCCATATTCTACCGTCCACCAATGTAGGTTTCGAATTAAGGCCATTTCACTGGGTTCACCCATTGAATCTTGTAGGTGTTCAATACGTTTCTCTGCTTTTTCAATATCTTCCTCAGGGGTTCCCGCAGCTTCCTTGATAATGGAAAGGTGGCGAACGGCATCATACAATTCGTAATCTTTTGCACTTGAAATGGCTTTGGCTCCTATTTCCCCAAATCGTCTCAGATATTCTGCATATTCTGGATTCGCTATGATAGGGGCATGACCGGCCCCTTCATGAATAATATCAGGTGCAGGGGTATATTCAATATTCTCTAGCTGCCGGATATCTGATGCAATGACCAACACGTTGTAGGCTTGGAATTCCATAAAGGCCGATGGAGGTATAAAACCATCAACAGCGACCGCGGCCCAACCGATTTCTTTTAGAATACGGTTCATTCCGTACATATTGGGTATTTGGTCAATTGAGATGCCGGTTTTATCCAACCCTTTCATGTAAGACGAATGGGCTACTTTGCTTAGGTAATCCACATTTTTTCGCATGACATAGCGCCAGACTGCTTGATCAATCGGTGTATATTCCTCATAATTCTGAGGTTTTATGTATTGCCTCAAATGTTCGGGAAGCTTGTCGAGTACAGGATTAGTTTGGTATGCTCTTGTCATCATAAGTGGTATTAACGTGGGGTAGGACTAAATTTATTGCCCTGAAAATCATAAAAATCCCTTAAGGTGAATGCTGCTGAAGAAGGGCCCTGGTGCATTAAAAGGTTCAGTTTTTCTTTGGCGAGGTCTAAAGTGGGCAAGGTTCCCTTGGGCATCCACCAAAGTGCAAATTGCGAAGGCCCTTTCAGGTCGAACCATTTTTTCTTGTTGCGCAAAAAATAATGATGTACTGAACCATAAACAAAGTTTTTGAACGATTCCAAATCTTCCCAAACACTAATGTTCACAGCCATCATCTCATCGTTAAAAGGAGATTCAATGTAAGAGGCAGAACGACCTTCTTCGTCTTTTAGGCGCCAAACAAAGCCCTTACTTTCCTCGGCAAACCGATTGACCGGTTCCAAAAAATCCACAAATTCCTTCATGATGAGATGGTCAAGTTTTTCCCTGAACTTCGCAATATTGGCTTGAGCAAGATAATATTCCATGGGTAAGGTAAAGTTGACTGTAAAGATAAAAAGAAACGTAAAAAACTCCGGTCGTTACAGGCGTTTGAATACTATACATATAAAGAAAAGACGAAGAATCTGCAGGCTTTTTTAACACTCAAACTATAATGCGCAGATTCTTCATCTCAAATGGATAATTTTTTATTTCGCCACAATTTCTTGGCTCGGTGGATATTCGGATAGAATTTCAGAGACAAACTTTTGAATTTGCTCTTCTTTCTTTTCAATATTTTTAGTACGATTAAGGGTACCTACCCCGCGCCCTTGCCAAACCAACTCTTTGTCTCGGGTATCGATAAGGTCAATGTAGAGGGATCCTTCGGTACGGGTTGATACATTGGGCCCCCAGGCGCCACCCCATCCCGGGCCCCAAAGCCTCGGATTCCAGCCCCAGCCAAAGCCCCATCCGAAACCGCCTCCCCAGCCCCAGTTGTTGTTGTAGACATCAACCTGTTCGCGTTCTTTGGTAAATATACTGATTAGAATGTCTGGGTCTTTTGACTTTGAAAATCCTCTAGTGGCCATTTCGTTTTCTATGGCTTTTAGGATACGTTTTTTGTCCAGGTCCGAAATTTGTGCTTTGTCAATTCCGGTTTTGTAGAAGGCATAGGTTTTATAACCATTGAAGTTGGCCTCTTTGTCATAATCTGACAAAACCCTTACCGAAGAGCAAGAACTTAGAAACAATACCAACAGTGCAGGCAGGGCAATCCACTTTATCTTTTTCATAACGAATAATTTTGAGTTTAAATAGCGCTAATCTTTCTTTAAAACATATCAACTATTATGCCGAAAATCAGCCTACTCTTGACGGTTGGTGTTTTTGTTATAACCGTAAGGACAATGTCTACAACCACTTTCACAACAATATCCCCTTTTTAAATGATATTGTTCGGTAAATACTTTATATCCTTGAGAGGAAAGATAATAATCACCTTCCTCCAACGGCATATATTTTTTCATCAACCCTGTGTTACCCTCTAAGTTACGTCTGAAAAACGGAATGTAAAAGGATTTTAAGGAGTTGTTAGCGTTTCATCCCACAATCAGGGTACTTCGCCCTAAACGATACGCAAACCGTTGATAAAGAACTATATTTGTCCACCCCACTTACAAAAAGCGTTCTAAAAGAAAAGCAATATGATATTGGTTTTTAAACACTTCTTCCGTAAGAATTATGTGGGGTTAAGCCTCTGGCCCTTTATTATTGTCAAAGAGCCCATTTATAAAGAAGATACGGTATTGATCAACCATGAAAGGATTCACTTGAGACAACAAGTTGAACTATTGCTGGTATTTTTCTATTTGTGGTATTTGGTAGAGTGGGTGATACGGTCAGTTTTGTACTTGAATACCTATCGGGCGTACCAAAATATCAGTTTTGAACGCGAGGCCTATGCCTTTGAAAAAGACCTAGGTTACACGGAGCGCAGAAGACCATACAGCTTTCTGAAATTCCTATTTCGTTGATGCCCCTTGACTGTTCGTGACCAAGACGTTCGATTGCCATTGCTGGAATCACATGGTATTTTTTTGACCATAAAAAGGGAGGACGAAATCCATCCGCTGATTTCTGGGAATAAGTTTCGCAAACTGAAGTACAATTTGAAGGAGGCCAAAGCATTGGGGCAAAATACCTTGCTGACTTTCGGGGGTGCTTTTTCCAATCATATTGCTGCTACCGCCTGTGTGGGTCGAGAAAAGGGATTTCGAACCATAGGGGTTATTAGGGGAGAGGAATTGGCAACGACTTGGAAACAAAACCCTACCCTACGTTTAGCGGAATCGAACGGGATGCTGTTACATTTTGTTGATAGAGAATCCTATAGAAAAAAGTCGGAAGTTCATTTTCAGGATGGATTGCGCATGCCTTACGATGATTTTTATCTCTTGCCCGAAGGGGGAACCAATACACTTGCCGTAAAAGGTTGTGAAGCTATTCTAACCGAATCGGACGCTCGTTTTGATATTATTGCCACTGCTGTGGGGACCGGGGGTACTATTGCCGGATTGATCAATTCGGCAATGCCACATCAAAAAGTATTGGGATTTTCTTCCTTACGGGGGGATTTCTTAAAAAAAGACATTCGTAAATTTGCAACAAATTCGAATTGGGAGTTGATTAAGGATTATAATTTCGGTGGATATGCCAAGGTAAACAAAGAGCTCATCGATTTTATCAATGCATTCAAGGCAAAAATGGATATACCCTTAGATGCGATTTATACCGGAAAAATGGTATACGGTATACTGGATATGGTCAAAAAAGGGGAGTGGAAACCAGGAATACGGATTTTGGCCATCCATACTGGAGGTTTGCAAGGTAATATTGGAATGAATACCGTATTGAAAAAGAAGAATTTACCTTTAATTGATTTATGATTGCACGTTTTTTGACCCTATTGATGGTAGTTGCCCTGGTAGGCTGTGGAGCGAAAAAGCGTACGGCGCGAACGGTGAACACCAAACCACAAAAGCGAGGGGTATATCGCCCCAATACAGGAATTGAAACCGCAAAGTTCAATAAATCTGAGTTGTATCCACTACCCGAAGACCCAGGCTATTTTAAGAAATTTCCTATTGCCAATACGCGGGAATATATTGAAGAATTTGCAGAAATTGCACAGTATGAAATGCGGGCCTTTGGCATTCCGGCGAGCATAACCTTGGCCCAGGGCATCTTGGAGAGTGCTTCAGGTCGAGGGCAGCTGACCCAAAAAACCAACAACCATTTCGGAATCAAATGCCATTCGGGATGGCAGGGCGATTATGATTTTCATGATGACGATGCGAAAGGGGAGTGCTTTCGAAAATATAACCATCCGATGTTCTCTTTTAGAGACCATAGCATCTTTTTGGCCTCCAGGAGCCGTTACCGTTTTTTGTTCAATTACCGACGCGATGACTACAAAAAATGGGCCTATGGCCTTAAAAAGGCCGGTTATGCCACAGACAACAAATACCCTCAAAAACTACTGGACCTCATTGACAAGTATAATTTGGAACAGTACGATGCCCAAGTAGTGAACGGGGGACTGGAAACCGTTCGAAAGACCAAAAAGTATGAGGTATTCACCCATGTCGTAGAGAAGGGAGATACGCTCTATGCCTTGTCCAGAAAGTATGCCATATCCATTGATGAAATCATGCGGTTGAATAATCTTAAAAATAACAACTTGGCTATCGGGCAGGTGCTGAACCTACGTAAGATAAAAACAAAGTAACATGTCACATCGAGCGCAGTCGAGATGCCTTCCAAGGGAGTGTCAAAAATGTTCTTGACTGCGCTCGAACCGACATAAAACGATTTTATGAGATACCAACGCAGTAGCGCACTTTTTTCGGAAGCCAAAAAGTATATTCCGGGTGGGGTGAATTCCCCTGTGCGGGCCTTTCAGGCCGTGGGTGGGGAACCTATTTTTATTAAAGAAGCGAAGGGAGCTTATTTGACCGATGCCGATGGCCACCAGTATATCGATTATATCTCCTCTTGGGGGCCTTTACTGTTCGGCCATGCCCATGAACCGGTTATCACGGCCGTGGTGGAGAAGGCCAAAAAGGGAACTTCATTTGGTATTCCTACGGAAATCGAAACAGAACTCGCCAAGTTGGCCGTTTCTATGGTTCCCAATATTGATAAGATTCGTTTTGTCAACTCCGGCACCGAGGCCTGTATGAGTGCCGTGCGATTGGCCCGCGGTTTTACGGGTAAGGATAAGATCATCAAATTCGCAGGATGTTACCACGGGCACTCCGATTCGTTTTTGATTCAGGCCGGTAGTGGCGCCGTAACCTTTGGGAGCCCGAATAGCCCTGGGGTGACCCAAGGTACGGCTAAGGATACCCTCTTGGCGAATTATAATGATTTGGCAGGAGTACAAGAATTGGTCAACGCCAATCAAGGTGAAATCGCCGCCATTATTTTGGAACCCGTAGCAGGGAATATGGGCTGTATCGTTCCTTCGGAGGATTTTATCAAAGGCCTTCGTAACCTCTGCACCCAAGAAGGTGTCTTACTGCTCTTTGATGAGGTCATGACCGGTTTCCGGTTGGCTCGAGGCGGAGCCCAAGAAGCCTTGGGTATCGACGCCGATATCGTGATGTTTGGAAAGGTCATTGGGGGAGGACTCCCCGTAGGCGCTTTTGCGGCACGCTCAGAGATTATGGCCCATTTAGCGCCCGAAGGTCCCGTATACCAAGCAGGAACGCTAAGCGGAAACCCTTTGGCCATGAGTGCTGGACTCGCCATGCTTACCGAGATTGACCAAAACACCGAAGTCTTTGAAAGCTTGACCCAGAAAACCGCTTTTCTTCATAAAGGCATTGCCGAAGTATTGACCGAAAAAGGAATTGCCCATCAAATCAATCGCTTTGGCAGTATGGTTTCAGTACATTTTTGTGAGGCCCCTGTGGTGGACTTTGCTTCTTCAGCAAAAGGAAATAATGATTCCTTTAAAAAGTACTTTCATGGCATGTTGGACCAAGGTATTTATCTGCCGCCATCCGCTTTTGAGAGCTATTTTTTAAATGATGCCATTAGCTATGATGACTTGGCCAAGACCGTTGAGGCGGTTCGACAGGTATTTTAGTTCCTTCCGATAATTAAGTTTTTTCTGGGTCTATCGAAGTAGGAAGGTGGATTCTGCAAAGCAGAATACGGAAGGGATTGAAAGATTCTTATATCTGCTGGCCACCCTTTCCATCTGCCGCTGGCAGACACCTTTTCCTGTCTAGGGAAAGGAGCTGTTAAAAAGGTTATTTTAGGATTGTGAAAAAACATGATAAACCTGAATTACGGGAAAACCGAAAAGAGCTAAGGCGGCATCTTACTTCTGCAGAAGCCTTTCTCTGGAAGCATTTACAACAAAAGAAACTTGAAGGGAAAAAGTTTCGTAGGCAACATAGCATCGATAGTTTTATTGTAGATTTTTACTGTGCTGCCGAAAAGTTGATTATTGAATTAGATGGGGAAGTGCATAGTAATCCAATTACTGAAGAAAGGGATGCAAAGCGTGATGCATATTTGAATCGTCTTGGATACAAAGTAATTCGTTTTGAGAATAAAATGGTCTTTGAGCATCTATCATCGGTACTTCAGGAAATCAAGGATAGTTTTAAAAATTGATATCAAAAATCCTTCCCTTAGTCAAGCCTGTGCTGCGCCACTGTATTTAGTTGCCATCTTCTGTTTTTGAAAGATATTTTTTTAAAAAATGCCCTTGAATGGCTATTCTAATTTGGGAAAGGCAGCTTAGGTAACAAGAGTTGTCTTTTAAGGCTCCTTCCCTTAGTCAAGGGAAGGTGTATTCTGCATAGCAGAAGACGGAAGGGATGGCTAATCCAAAACTCTTTTTTAATTAAGAATTGTAGGTTTCCACCCTTTCCGTCATCCCATCCCGATAGCTATCGGGTCGGACTGCCACCTTTCCCTGTCTAGGGAATGGAGCTGGTAAAATGGATTGTGAAAATAGTATGCTGGATTTTACTGGCATCGGCTTTTGAAAGCTATTTTAAATGATACCCCTAGTTATGTCGATTGGACTTGGAAGGTTGAAGTGGTACGAGATATATTATGGTTCCTTCCCTTAGTCAAGGGAAGGTGTATTCTGCAAAGCAGAATACGGAAGGGATTGTACATCCAAAAGCTTTTTTAATTGACGATTATATGTTTCCACCCTTTCCGTCATCCCGAAATTCGGGATGCCACCTTTCCCTGTCTAGGGAAAGGACCAGGTAAAAATGTTTTGTGAAAAGGATGTATTAGAATTTACCGCCTTTGGTCTTTGAAGGCTATTTTTAAATGATATCCCTAGTTATGTCGATTGGACTTAGAGGGTTGAAATGGTACGAGATATATTATGATTCCTTCCCTTGGTTAAGGGAAGGTGGATTCCCTCCGTTTTTAACGGATGGGAAGACGGAAGGGATTGAAAGATTGTTGTTTTTAGTATCCACCCTTTCTGTCATCCTGGATTGCGGAGTGCCACCTTTCCCTGTCTAGGGAAAGGAACAGATAAAAATGTTTTGTGAAAAGTATATGTTGGATTTTACCGCTCTAAGTCTTTGAGGGTTATTTTTAAATGATTTGATTAGTTATGACGACTTGACCGAGACCGTGAAGACGTTCAGGGCTGTTTTTTTAGAAATTTAATTGGGTTATTAAGATGCCATAGTTTGTGTTTGTAAGTAAATTTATTTTCCTTCTTTGAATAGTTAAGTTCTCAGTGTTTTTCTGTTTTCTAATATTCGTATTGAATTGTTACACGCTTCTTTATTTATAAATTTACCTTCGGATATTTGAATGGTCTTCCCTTTAGATTAGTAGATTACGAATTTGCAGCTATAAATCTTCCTAAATAAGAAGATAAAAACAAAAAGTATTTACTTGTTGAGAGATTTTCTATGCTTCGTAATAATTAAGATTAATATGAGTATAACTAATTTTTCATTGTTCTATTTAGTACATACCCTGAAATACCACCTAAAAGTGTTCCAAGAACTTCGCCGGTTATCATTTTTGCCAGTCCTAAAATAAGAATGGTCATAGTAAGCAAAAGGACCGTTGCAACGTCAAGTAAGCTTTGTTTGTTACTTTGCTCTGTAGTGTTACCCTCTTCTTTATTTCTTTCTAAATAATATGGGACAAGAAATAATAACAGTATTGTAACACAAAAGGCAGGTAATCCCATTAATATAGCAACTCTGTGTAAGTCTGTATTTTGCCCTTTATGATTGTATAATTCTTCTAAATGATTTTCTTTTTTTTCAATTTCTGATTGATTAACTTGCTTCATTCCTTGAATTTTACTCGATGATTTCGAGAAAAAATTGTTAACTGAATTTTGGAGATTGCTTATTTCATTGGCATCAATATCTTCATCTAAACCCAAGGCTTCTATCATTTGAATCAATATGCGCCTTTGTTGAGCAAGAATTGATTTTAATTCGAAATCTCCAATGTCATCTGAATCGATTCTATTATTTTCAAGAGTATTGATTACTTCCCTTCTAAGTTTGCTTAGTGAATCTTCATTTTCAATATCAATAGATTTAAAATCAATTTTTTCAAAATCTTGTTTTGTCCTAGACACAAAATTTAATACCGATTCGTATTCTTTGCTTTGAATATTGAGAATCTTTACCTCTTCCTCTAACTGACGAACTAATCGATCTACTAAAAACTCATTTTCAGGAATTCTGAATTTGGTTTTACTCAAGTCTTCCTGAGCAGAAAGTATATTAAATGAGTTTGGCAAAAACACCATTGTAATAATTGAAATAACATGTCTAATTATTGTGGTCTTCATTTTTTCTTGAATATTAAATGATTTATAATTTCAAAGTACAGGTACTGTACAGGGGAGAGATAAATTAATAGTAAAATATGAAAAGAGATACAAAATCACAATAGATAAAAACCCCATATTTTCTGGGGGTTTCCTTTGTCGGCCATGCATTTGGTAAAACCGTTTTGAGTAATTCAACAAAAATGTAGACGTTATTTATCGAAAACCTTATGTACCGAACAATAGGATTTATTACGATACGTTGCCCTATAAAACCCCAACGATGAAACACTTATTCCCCTATTCAGAATTTTCAAAATCAATTTGCGTTCTAGTTATTACGTTATTTAGTTTTTTACTGGTCGCTTCCTGTGAAAAAGAGGAAACTGTGGTAGATAATACTTCACAAGAAGATGTTACCGCAAATCAAGATGACGAAAATTCCAGTGATTCCGATACCGATGACAACACCAATGACGACATGGGGGAGGAAACCAATGATGACAATGGCGATGACACTGATAATGACACTCAAAGTAACGACTGCCCTTCTTCCATTGGGTTTGTTTTTGAGGAAGACAACGGTATGGTATCCATAGAATTTGAAGACAATACCTTCCCTGACGGATGGGTGTTGCGCAATGCAGCGCCTGACTTTTCTGGAGATGGCTATATGCAATGGGAGGGGAATTCCAATTTTGGGAATCCGGGCAATGGTATGGTCACTTTCCCCATAAGGATAACCAACCCCGGTACCTATCGATTTGTGTGGTATTCCTCCTATCAAAAAGGGAATAACGGTACGGAGCATAACGACTCTTGGCTACGTTTTCCCGACGCTGATGATTTTTTTGGGCGCAAAGACAACGGAAGTCTGGTGTATCCCAAAGGTTCTGGGAAAACCCCCAACCCAGAGGGTTCTTCTTCTGACGGTTGGTTCAAAATTTATCGAAGTGGCAATGACAATTCATTTAAATGGCAGGCCTCTACCTCTGATAATGATGCCCATAATATTTTTGTGACCTTTTCAAGGGCAGGCGTGTATATGATGGAAGTTTCCGCAAGATCCGATTTTCATGCCATTGACCGTATCTTACTATTTGAAGAGAACATGAACCAGAACGACGCCTTTGACGCTGCGGATACTTTTAGTCAAAAGACAATTTGCGATTGAGGTCAAAGGGAAGTGTGATGGTCATTCTTCCAAAATACCTTGCAGTATTTCGAAATAGCGATTGGCTATAAATTGTGCCCCCGCTTCATTGTAATGTACATCATCGGCCAGCATCGCATCGGTGAAACCAGTGGCCATATCCACGGTCAGTACTTTTGACGTTGTTGTGCTCTGACGCTGGGCTATGGTGACCACATCTTGGATAATTCGGTTATAAACCGCTAAAAATTCAGGGGTTTGTTCGCTTGTTAGTGGGGGTGCAGCTTGTTCTATGATGATTATAGCTTCCGGATTTATAGCCTGTGCGGCATCCACAATGGCATTGATATTCTCCAATACCTTTTCATAGGTGATAGATGTTAAATCATCGTTGCCTCCCGGTGAACTAAAAAGTATGATGTCAGGGATTCCAGAGTCCCTAAGCCATTCGTTGATTTCTGCACGTATTTCAGAAGAGTTGATACCGCCCCGCCCTTCATGGTTGCTGTCAAAGGATAACCCTTTAAAATTAGGATAGTTGGCGTCATCATTTTCTGTGCCTACAAAGTCAAATTCCACCCCACTATCTACCAAAAGCTTCCACAATTCGTAACGGTAGCTTTCATATTCTGGTCTTGCCCCAGCCACACGTGAGGCCCCCAAAGGCATAATTTTGTTTTTTGAAGTGCTTGGAGGTAGTGTCTCTTCTGGGATACTTTCGTCATTTTCACTACATGATATGCATGCAATAAAAACGAGTAGGAGGAGTCTGTTGAAATATATCATTTTGGTTCATTTTCCAGTAGAACAGGAAAAAAGGACATTACCCTACCCCTAAAAAGTTACCCGTAACAAAAAATTAGGGGTCAATCCCAACGAAAGTTGTTCTAGCTGGTCTATTTCCTGAAGTCCAGTTTCAGGATTATCGTCCACCCGGTAAAAAATGGAGAGTGGTACTTGTCGAGCGTAGAGGTTTTGAAAGGACAGTCCTGCGATACACTGATGGTCTTTTTTTGCCGACAACGTAAAATTGTAGCGAACTGAGGCATCCAAACGATGGTAACTGGGCAAACGGCGGCTATTGATATCCCCAAACTCGATATCCCCATTGGTAGCATTAAAACCCTCAACGGGAGTGAATGGGGCACCAGTTCTAAAATTCCAGCCCATGGAAAATTTCCAGTTGCCTTTCTCGTAGGTATTCGAAAGGGTCAGATTATGGGTGATGTCATTATTTCCAGGGAATCTCCCATTGGACAATTCCTCAAACCGATAATCCACCGTGTTGTAGGTATAGCCCAACCAAAACCGATAGTTATTGAATTGTTTTTTTAATAAAAAGTCAATTCCAAAAATAGTACTTGTGCCCTGGGAATATTCTTCCGAGGCATTGGTAAATCCGTTGGTGAAAGAAGTTAGGCCATCAATGCTCTTAATATAGCTGTCCACATCCAAGGTCCATCCCTTAACATCTACTAAAAGACCTGTTGAAAACTGTTCACTTTCCAATAAAGGGATATTATCCGACTCCGTTAAACTCCAAATCCCGTTTTGAAGACGTAGTCGGGTATCATCAAATTCAATCAACTGACTTACCGTTTGGTATCTTTTTTCACCCGTAAATTTTAAACGCAGAACATTGCCCAACGGATATTCAATATTCAATCGTGGTTCTATATACCAGTCGTCGAGAACAGAAAATTTTGAGGCCCGTACCCCCAAGCTTACCAACCCCCTGTTTTGAGGTCTATAATAATAGGCGCTGTAGATTGCGTTTGTTGAGTTCACCCGATTGGAAACTTCATTAAAGTCCCGTTCATCTGCAGATTCCCCATCTTCTAAATCTAAGTCTTCGGGGTCGATGTCCTCATCTCCGGCTTCATCCCGAAAAAGTTGATAGAACACCTCGTTTCGTGTGAATTGATACCCTAGTTTTAAGGCGTGTTCCGTAGTTAAATCAAATAGTATGTTCGTATCAAAACCATAGTCTTTTACCGCATTCCTTCTAATACTTTCCTCTTGTACGTTTTGGTCCTCAAGAAACTGATTGCTATAGTCGCTCTTGTAATCAGAATAGTACCCCTCCAGCGAATGATGCCACCTACCGCGTTTTGTTCCCGACCAATTAAAACTTAGCCCTTGATTTTCTGTAATTAGAGCATCTTGGGAGATATTTTCCTCGTCGAGCAATCTAAAGTTGAGGTCGTTTTTTGTGCGCAATCCGCTCAGGGAGATACTGTCATTTTCCGAGGCACTAATGATCAACTTTACATTGGCGTCATAGAAAAAGAAAGTTTCTTCACCTTCCAAAATGGTCTCTTCATCCTCTTCGTCTTCTGGATTTTGCATATCACCTGTCGTATCAACAATGGTATTTTGAAAGACCTTTTCCGAGATGGCATCAAAGGTTGGCGTGCGGAGAGGTTCAATATCGGCGTAAGAACGGCGCCCAGAAACTACCAACCCTACAGATTTTCCCAATCTTATTTTACCATAGGCATCAGCCTGGGTGCCGTTAAAGCCAACGCCATAAGATGTCTTTTGGGGAATCTGGGTTTCTCCTTTTATATCAATGACTCCAGAAATACGGTCCCCATATTCTGGGCTGGCTCCCCCTTTGAAAATAGTGGCCGTTGTAGTGACATTCGGATTAAAGATGGAGAGCATTCCAAAAAAATGGCCGGTGTTATACATCTTAATACCGTCGTACAGAATTAAGTTTTGGTCTGCGGAGCCTCCGCGGATCTGGACATCGGAAATGGTTTCGTTGATACTCATAATTCCAGGAACCCATTGGGCGGATTGCAAAATATCTGACTCGACCAGACCAGGTAGGATTCCTTGGTTTTTTGAAGTCAAGGTGAGCGAACCATCTTTGTTCTTATCGATTCCCGCAATGAGATAGGACTTAACAATAACTTCCTGAAGTGATTCTGCACGGGGATTCAAAAATAGGTTCTTACACTGCGATGGTTCAAAGTCATCGTTGAATATCAGTCGTGTTGCATACACTATATATTGCAGAAGGATGCCGTTGGTAAGCGTTTCATTTTCGATTAGGAAATACCCGTTTTCATCAGTTGTGAACCCCTTGTTCGTTCCTTTGATTACAATGGTGGCATAGGGCAAGGGCGCTTTGGAAATAATGTCAAATAGATAGCCACAAACCGTACTTTCGGTATTTGGTGAACTGATGATGATTTGGTTTTTGCCAATTCGCTCCAAAACCAATCCTGTAGTGGATTGTAGATAATCCAAAAAAGCATCAATTTCTAAGGGAGAAGCTGTTTTGGTGATGGTGATATCGGCAATGCGTTCATCCGAATACGAAAAGAGCAGGCCCGTTTTTTCTTCCAAGTCCGCCAATACAGCTTTCAATGGGGTGTTGACATAGTTGACTTCAATCGCTTTCTGTCCTGAAACCACCAGAAAACACAAAAAACAAAAAATGGAAAATAGATTTTTACTGATTTTAGCGTGCATTCAGCATTACCGTTTTTTGGTCTTGTGAGAGTTCATAAGTAACTCCCATGGGCACAAATACAGATTTTAAGGCCAGCGTTAGGTCATCGTGTACAAAGGTTCCTGTAAAATGCGCTTCAACCGCCGTGGGTTCATATTCAAAGGAAATCCCGTAGTACACCTGCAATTCCCGCATTACTGTAGCCAGTTCAACATTTGAAAAACTGCTTCTACCCTCCTGCCATGATGGAATTGCCTCGCTATGCTTAAATTCCAGTAAAATGCTTCCTTTTAATTCAACGGCATCACCCGCATTTAAGTATGATTGTTGCTCCTCCTCCCTATTATCATAGCGCACGCGACCTTCATAACAATGGAGTTCAAAACTGGACTCCCTTGCTTTTACGTTGAATTCCGTGCCCAAAACACTCGCGGTTCCTGATGTGGTTTTAACCCTAAAATCATCCCCTTTGGTCACCGAAAAGAAGGCTTCTCCAATTAAATCGACCTCTTTTTTATTTTCCCAAAAGAAGCGTTGATGTTTCAAGCTTGATTTTGCGTTGAGATGTACTTCAGTGCCATCTGGTAACTCTACCATCAGCTTTTCACCGAAATCGGTACTGTAGGTTACTTGGTTAAAGAAAAGACCAAATAATAGTAATAGGGATGCTGCGATGCCAATAGTGTAGTACAAGGGCCGCAAGCGCGTTGCCTTCGGCGGCGTTTGATGTTCAATTTGATGCCACATCTTTGTACGAACTGTTTCTTTGTCAAACGGTGGTTTTTCAAAAGCATTCAATCCCTGCGCCAAGCTTTGGTATGCTTCATATTCCGGTGATGTTTCAAATTCAGCACGTTCCGATTCAGTTAGCTCCCCAGAGAGCCAACGTGCCATAATGGTATCATCTTTTTCTTCGAACATAGTTTTGTTACATACATCTAGGAAACAGGCTATTCCTTTTTTACCCTACCCCTAAATGGATTTCACCGTTTTTCTCAACTTTATTAGGGCTTTATGCATTCGTTTTTCCACCGCTTTTTGGGAAACCCCTAAAAATTCGGCAATCTCTTTATACGTCATCCCATCCATTCGGTTGAGCAAAAAAACCTCTCGTTGGCCTTCCGGCAAATCTGCTATTGCTTTTTGTAGCCGCTCCATAAACTCCTTTTCCTCCAACTGAAATTCCGGCGTTTCGGTGTCGCTGGTCTTTTGCGGTTGCTTGGCATATTTTAAAACCACTTTCTGGTGTTCCACCTGATTATAGAAAGCGTTTTTGGCGACGGCAAACAAAAAGCCACGGGCTTTTTTAAACAGTACTTTTTTGCAATTGTTCCAAAGTTTGATAAATGCCTCTTGAACGAGGTCTTCCGCCTGCTGCAGGTCACCGCACTGATAATACAAATAGTTACGGAGGGATTCGGAATTTAAGTCAAACAATTCGTTGAACACCCTTTTTTCGTAAACGGACTTTTCGTTTTGACTCATTCAAAAAAATTCTTTGGGGGGTGGGGTGAATTCAAAGTATCCTGTTCTACTACCAAAACTAAAAAATTATTGATTATGAATGTCCCAAAGCAATTCAAACTCATACTGTCCGTACTTGGTTTTTTGGCAATGACTTTGATTGGCTATAAGGTTTATGTGCTATCACACCATAAACCCGAATTTTCAGGGGAATCATTGAACACCGTGACGTATCGCTATTTTTTTAAGACAGATTCCAAACACACGTTCATCAAGGCCTATTTACCAAAGAATAGTTCTAGGCAAAAGATAAGCCAGCAGAAAAGTGTTATGCCCAATTCCATTCAATTTTCAACTAAGGCAGAGGGGTCAAATGTGAGGGGGAATTGGTCGACCTATACCAAGAATACCTACGAGAGCGTCAGCTATTCTTTTTCGTTCAAGGGAAAAGATCAACTGTTTGGTCTAACCGATCAGTTTAAACCAGTTCCCGAAGGGATGGACATATTTTTAAAAGGTACTGAAAATATTCAGGTCCATGCGAGTA
>JBHJJC010000013.1:0-44704 GCA_050042945.1 Croceivirga sp. | reverse complement strand
CGCTAGCTTTATTGAAGGAGACCCACTAAATGGTCAGGCTTTAGTTCCAGATGGGCAATACGGTAAAATCATATTATTTATTGGTTTCAATACAGATCCTGGGGTTGAGGGTACTTTTTTAGTGGACAATATTACCCAAACCACCGCTAACAATAATGGAGGAATGGATACAGAACCAACCATGGCAGCTCCTACACCAACCCAAGGTGCATCAGATGTGACATCAGATTATAGAAGTGCATACATGAATACAGATGGCACAAACCCAAGGGCATTTGGCAATGATGGTGGTGCAACGTTTTCCGAAATTCAAGTGGCAGGTGATGACGTATGGAGCTATGCCGATACGAACTTTGTAGGGTTACAAAACGATGCAGGTTTTGACGGAAGAACCAATTTCAGTATGGATATCTGGGTAGCCGAAGACGTTTCGTTCAGGGCTGGTCTCATTTCATTTACAGACCCCGTTTCCAGAGAGGATGTTGAAGTGAACCTTACCGGTGGTGAATGGAACAATATTGATGTAGCGCTTACCGAATTGGTACCTTCTTTAGGAGCTGAAGTGGCATTGCCCGACACCCCAACAATCAATCAAATCATCTTTGATGTTTTGGGTGACGGGGTAGAAGCAACCATCTTTGTAGACAATGTATTTTTCTATACCAATAATGATGGAGGAATGGCTACGGAGCCAACTATGGCTGCGCCTACACCGACCCAAGATGCTGCAGATGTAACTTCAGTCTTCAGCAATGTGTACACCAATGCGGGCGGGACCAACCCTAGAGCATTTGGGAATGATGGTGGCGCTACGTTCTCAGATTTTCAAGCGGCCGGTGATGATGTGTGGAGCTATGCTGACACCAATTTCGTAGGGCTACAGAATGATGGAGGTTTTGATGGAAGAACCAATTTCAGTATGGACATCTGGGTGGCCGAGGATATTTCGTTCAGGGCCGGTCTCATTTCGTTTACCGACCCGGTATCTAGGGAAGATGTAGAGATGAATTTAATGGGTGGTCAATGGAATACGATTGACGTGGCCCTTGTTGACTTAGTGCCCTCATTAGGTAGTGAAGGACCACTCACGGAAAACCCAACAATAAACCAGATCATCTTCGATGTCTTGGGCGATGGAGTTGAAGCGAACATTTTTGTGGACAACGTATTTTTCTATACCGATAATGGTGGTGGAAGTGGTTGCACCGGACCAACAATGGATGTCACTGCCTTTCCTGTAGACTTTGAAAACTGTCAAGGATTTAATGTGTCTTTTGGTTCACTACAGACCAGGGCAATAGTTGACAACCCGGTATCAGGGGGTATTAATACCTCGGATAAAGTGTATCAATTTGTAAAACCCACTGGTGCTGAGGGGTTTGGAGGCTTTCAAAATATATTTGATATGGGCAGTTTCACGAACAATTCTACCGTATCATTTAAGATATACAGTACGCAGCCCAATCAAGTGGTACGATTGGAAATTATAGCCATTCCAAATGAGGGAGGTGCTATTGGAAACCCCGGTGCATATGACCAAACGTTAACTAATGCCAATGAATGGGTAGAAATGTCTTTTGACCTATCAGCCAACCCATTTCCCAATAGTTCAGACGAGACCGTATACACCATGTTGGTCGTTAAACCTGGTAACGTTGATGGAGGTAATACGCCTTCAGATGTAACATTTTATGTAGATGATTTCGCTATTGCGACAAATTAAAGTAAACTAAGAAAAAAGGGAGTGATACTTCTTTGTAACGCTCCCTTTTTCCATCAATCAATTTCCGAGTCCTCTCCATGTCAAATCTTCATTTAGCAAACGATAAGATAACACCCAGTGTAAAACAAATCGAAACCGTATCGATATCATTTGAAGGTGAAACCTATTATAAGATTGCGAATCATGACACGATACGACCGTTTTTCATGAGCATCGTAAGTGACTCCAATCACTGGATGTTCATTTCAAGTAATGGGGGATTGTCGGCAGGTAGGAAAAATGCCCAAAATGCACTATTTCCTTATTACACTGACGATAAGATTACCGAATCTTCAGAGATCACGGGAAGTAAGACCATTATTAGGTTAAAGAGCGAATCAGGTGTTGAGGTTTGGGAGCCCTTTTCTATTCGAAACGAAGGAAAATACGAAGTGACTCGAAACCTTTACAAAAGCGTATATGGTCACAAGATTATTTTTGAAGAGGTCAATAATGACCTTCATCTCACTTTTAGTTACCAATGGACTTCGAGCAATTTGTATGGATTTGTTAGGAATTCCAATTTAACCAACAATAGTGGCCAGATGGCAGAAGTAACCGTACTTGATGGTCTTCAGAATGTCTTGCCCCATGGAGTGCCCAGTGAAACGCAAAATCGGGCCAGTAACTTGGTAGATGCGTACAAAAGAAGCGAATTGGTTCCTGAGGTTGGATTGGGCGTTTATGCATTGAGTGCAATAATAGTGGACAAGGCGGAACCCAGCGAAGCCCTAAAAGCCAATATAATCTGGTCTTTTGGAGTGCAGAATGCGACCTATCTGCTTTCAACTGCACAATTGGATGGTTTTAGAAAAGGGGATACCCTACATCAAGAGGTCGATATCAAAGGTGAAAAGGGGGCTTACTTTTTGAGTTTTGAACAAACACTGTTCCCTAATGAAACGAAGACTTGGACGATTGTGGCCAATGTCAACCAAGACCACACTGCCATTGTAGGTCAAATCGGTGCATTAAAAAACAATGAACAGTTGAGCGAGAAGGTTCAAGAAGATGTGTATTTAGGTACCAAAAGGTTGATTGAACTAAATGCGGCCTCCGACGCCCTACAATGTACCTCCGACGGCTTAAGGGATACCCGTCATTTTTCAAATACACTGTTCAATATTATGCGGGGTGGAATTTTTGATAATGGATATCTTATTGAAAAGAGTGATTTTGAGCAATATTTGCGCCATGCCAACGAACCGCTTTATTTGTCAAAGAAAAAAGTACTATCAGAACTTTCGGAGGTCTTTTCTTTGCAAGCCCTTCGGGCATATTCTACCAAGTTTTCTGATGCTGACTTTGAAAGACTTTGTATAGAGTATCTACCGCTTAAGTTTAGTAGAAGGCATGGTGACCCCAGTAGGCCTTGGAACATTTTTTCCATCAACACCCATAGTGAGTTGGATGGATCAAAAATCTTGGATTATGAGGGTAACTGGAGGGATATCTTTCAAAATTGGGAAGCACTGGACAATTCCTATCCAGAGTTCATTGATGGAATGATTTTAAAATTCTTTAATTCATCAACATTTGATGGGTACAACCCCTACCGAGTTACTAAAGGTGGCTTTGATTGGGAAATTATAGAACCCGATGACCCTTGGTCATACATCGGGTATTGGGGCGATCATCAAATTATCTATGCCCTGAAGTTTTTGGAGTTTATCCAAAATCATTATCCCAATCGTTTGAAAGGGTATTTTGAAAAAGAGATTTTCGTCTACGCCAATGTTCCGTACAAAATTAAATCGTACCAAGAGTTATTGTTCAATCCAAAAGACACTATTGATTTTGATGATTTCGCTGACGAAACAATTCGAAAGGAACGTAGTCGAATTGGAGCGGACGGTGCTCTTTTGAGAACTATTGATGGTCAATTACATAGGGTCAATTTTATTGAAAAGATGCTTGCTTCCGTATTGGCAAAAGTATCTAATTTCATTCTTGAGGGAGGCATATGGATGAATACACAGCGTCCAGAATGGAATGATGCCAATAATGCCCTTGTCGGCAATGGTGTTTCAATGGTTACTCTCTATTATTTAAGAAGATACCTAACGTTTTTTGATGGTATTTTCGATGGTTTGGAAAACCAAAAAATTCCACTTTCCAAAGAACTTTATTCCTTTTTTACTGAAATCCACCATGTATTTCAAGACAACCTTAAATTATTGTTCGGTGACATTACCGATAATCATCGCAGAAAAGTTTTGGATGGTCTTGGCAAAGCCGCTGGTAGGTATCGAAACAAGATTTATAAAAGTTCTTTTTCGGGCAAAAAACAACAGCTTCAACTAAAAGAGCTGAAGTCTTTCGTTAAAGTGGTGCTGCAGTTTCTGGAATGCTCCATTGACGCTAACAGAAGGGCAGATAGCATGTATCACGCCTACAATCTTATGTCCGTGCAAAAAGACGGAAGTATTTCTATTTCATATCTAAGTGAAATGCTTGAGGGACAGGTAGCGGTGCTTAGTTCGGGATATTTAAACAGTGAGCAGGTATTGAATGTTTTAGATGGGTTGAAGTCCAGTTCGTTGTTTAGGGAAGATCAGTATAGCTATATGCTCTATCCCAATAAAGAACTACCCAATTTTATGAAAAAGAATACCGTTTCAGACACATTAATTTCAAGTTCAGATTTAATGACCTCTCTACTTGAAAAAGGAGATGAGTGTATTATCAAAAAAGATACTCTGGGAGATGTTCATTTTAATGGAGACTTTAGAAATGCAAAAGATGTTGAGCATGCGCTGGATACTTTAGATAAGACCGTTTTTTCCATAGCTGATGAGGCAAAAGAAGAGGTTTTAACGGCTTTTGAAGCTGTTTTTGATCACAAATCTTTCACTGGTCGTTCAGGGACTTTCTTCGGATATGAAGGCCTAGGATCTATTTACTGGCATATGGTTTCAAAACTATTATTGGCTGTAAAAGAATGTTCTATCAAAGCCATCAAAAAAGAGGAAAAACCGAGTATAATTGGAAGATTATTAGAACATTTCTATGAAATAAATGAAGGTATCGGGGTACACAAGTCCCCTAAACTTTATGGTGCTTTTCCCACCGATCCATACTCGCATACGCCAGCCGGAAAAGGGGCGCAACAACCGGGTATGACAGGTCAGGTAAAAGAAGATATTCTAAGTCGATTTGGGGAATTGGGTGTTTTTGTTAATGATGGCCAAGTTGTCTTTGACCCCTTGCTCTTGCGTAGAGATGAGTTTTTAAAGGAAGAAAAGATTTTCAAATATGTCGATACGAATGCTGCACATAAAGAAATCGATCTGAAGCCCGCATCTTTAGGTTTTACCTATTGTCAAATTCCAATAATATATACAATGAGTGAAGATACAGGTGTTGAGGTGGTTCATCAAGACGGTTCTAGAACTGTCGTTCAAGGTAAACTGCTGAATGCGACTTTAAGTAGTAACATTTTCAAAAGATCAGGTGATATTCTTCAAATAAATGTTTCAGTAGATAAAACCAAATTGAGATGAGAAAATTCTGGGCGCAATCTATAGCAATTGCGGTCTTGTTCATGATATCATGTCGTGATCAGACAAAACAAAAAGAAGTAGTTCAAGAAAAAAAACAAAACGTGACAGCAGAATACATTTTAGGAAATCCGGAATATCAAGCTATTTCATACGGCGGATACCGCCACGCAGATCATGGAATTGAGCCAACCATATCAGAACTTAAAGAGGATATGAGGATTATGGCCGCCATGGGCATTAAAGTACTTCGAACGTATAAAGTGCATTTGCCCCATGCTGCCAATGTTCTGCGGGCCATTCATGAAATAAAATCTGAGGATCCTAATTTTGAAATGTATGTTATGTTGGGTGCATGGATTGATTGTAAAAACGCGTGGACCGGTCTAGAACCCGATCATGATCAGGAAAGTGAGCGCAATGCCACTGAAATAGATGAAGCGGTAAGATTGGCCAAGAAATATCCTGATATCGTCAAAGTAATAGCTGTTGGTAATGAGGCCATGGTCAAATGGGCCGCCAGTTATTATGTTCAGCCCTGGGTCATTTTAAAATGGGTTGAACATTTACAGGAATTGAAAAAAACTGGAGTGCTTTCAAAGGATTTATGGATTACCAGTTCTGACAACTTTGCCTCTTGGGGGGGAGGAGACGCCGAATATCATGTCGAAGATTTGACCAAGCTTATCAAAGCTGTAGATTTTCTTTCCGTTCATACCTATCCAATGCACGATACCCATTACAACCCAGATTTCTGGGGCGTATTGGAAGAGGAAAACGAACTAACGAAATCGGAAAAAATTGACATGACCATGAATAGGTCTCTGTCGTATGCTGAAAACCAATACAATAATGTAGAGGCTTATATGAAAAGTTTAGGGGTTAGCAAACCTGTTCATATTGGAGAAACGGGTTGGGCTAGCTTCTCCAATAGTTTTTATGGGGACGATGGATCCAAAGCCACGGATGAGTACAAAGAAGCCCTTTTTCACAAAAAAATGAGGGATTGGACAAATACAAAAGGGATTTCATGTTTTTATTTCGAGGCATTTGACGAACCGTGGAAAGGTGGTGAGAACCCCGGTGATTCAGAAAAACACTTTGGATTATTTACGGTAGAAGGTCATGCAAAGTATGTGTTGTGGGATATGGTTGATAAAGGAATATTTGATGGTTTGACTAGGGGAGGTAATCCTATCACCAAAACGTTTTCTGGTAATAAGGAAGAGTTAATGGAGAAGGTAATGGTGCCCCCTATGAAAGGGCTCACCTTAACCGACCACTGATGAATGATAAATGAATTTGATTAAAAAACCGAGGTATTTGAATTACCATTGACTATGGTTGTGACGTCATCTGATAAAAATAAAACTATGGTTGTCGAAGTGTACGAAACTTCGGCAGCTGGCCATAAGATGGAAAGGCTTAACGAATTCATTCCTTCACGTGCTAGCGCAAGCATCGAGGTTTTTCCAAAGGAGACGTTTCAAAAAATTACAGGATTTGGGGGTTCTTTTACCAAATCCTCCGCCTACCTTCTCAATCAATTGAGTACAAGGCAACGTAAGAAAATTATTGATGCTTATTTTGGCTCTCAAGGGGCTAAATATTCCTTGACCCGGACCCATATCAATTCTTGCGATTTTTCTTTGGGTCATTATACCTATGCACCGGTTGTCAATGATTATGATTTGGAGCATTTTACGATTGAAGAAGATAAGAATGATATCATCCCGTTCATAAAAGAGGCAAAGAAAGCTTCCCCGGACGGCTTCAAAATTATTTCCTCCCCTTGGACGGCCCCACCTTGGATGAAAGACAATCAAAGTTATGTCGGTGGTCAACTGTTACCTGAATATTATGATGTATGGGCAAGGTTTTTTTCAAAGTACATTGAGGCTTATAAAGAACAAGGAATCCCTATCTGGGGGGTAACCGTTGAGAATGAACCCCTTGGGAATGACAATAATTGGGAAAGTATGCATTTCTCTGCCCAAGAAATGACAAATTTTGTTCAGCACTACTTGGGCCCTGTTTTGGAAAAGATGGGTAATGGAGACGTCAAGATTTTGGGTTACGATCAAAATCGCGAACATTTGAAGGAGTGGGTTGATACGATGTATGAATCACCTGAGACATCCCAATACTTTTCAGGTACTGCCGTACATTGGTATGCAAGTACCTGCCAAGTCTTCCCAGAAGCATTGCAATATGCCCATCAAAAAGCTCCTGAAAAGCACTTGATTCAAACAGAAGCATGCGTTGATGCTCAAGTACCTAAATGGAAGGACGACGAATGGTATTGGTCAAAAGAAGCAACCGACTGGGGTTGGCACTGGGCTCTGGAAGAAAATAAGAAGTACCACCCAAAATACGTGCCCGTATACCGCTATGCAAGGGATATCATTGGCTGTTTGAACAATTGGGTGGACGGTTGGATAGACTGGAATATGGTATTAGATCGCAACGGAGGTCCAAATTGGTTTGAGAACTGGTGTGTCGCTCCAATACTGGTAGACCCTGAAAAAGATGAAGTGTATCACACTCCCTTGTACTATGTCATGACCCATTTTAGTGCATATATCAGACCTGATGCTTACCGTATTGGATTTGAAAATTCAGAGGATTCCTTATGGGTTACGGCGGCCAAAAACCCTGACGGTACGATAGCAGTGATTATTTTAAACCAAAGTGTCGAACCTTTTGGCGTCACATTGATATTAGAAGACCATTCCTCAACCATTACGATAAGTGGGAACGCGCTGCAAACGGTTGTGTTAAAAAAATTAGAAGAGTAGTGAGCCACATTTAAGAACCTATAAAAAATTCGAGATGTCAAAGAATAAAACAGTTGCAAAAGATATAGTTCCCTTGGGGCAGAAAGCAGCCTTTGGTGCAGGTCATTTGGTATTGAACCTTTATCCAGGCGCTCTTGGCTTCTTCATGTTCTTTCTATTAACAGCTTTTGGTATGGATCCATTTCTGGCAGGACTGTTAGGAGGGTTGCCCCGCTTCTTCGATGCAATTACCGACCCCATTATGGGATTCATTTCCGATAATACAAGTTCAAAATGGGGTAGGAGAAGGCCGTATATTTTCGTAGGGGGTATTGTTAGTGCCATCACCTTTATACTACTGTGGCAGTTAGATGAAACCAATTCCTCGGAGTATAATTTTTGGTATTTTTTGATTATGTCAATGGTATTTTTGATTGGGAATACGATGTTCGCTACACCATTGGTAGGCTTGGGGTATGAAATGACATCTGACTATAACGAGCGCACCCGTTTAATGGCATTTTCCCAAACGGTGGGCCTAATTGCCTGGGTGATAGTTCCATGGTTCTGGGTGATTATCGCTGACCCCACTTTTTTTAGCAATCAGGCGGAAGGTGTAAGGACCATGGCACTCTATGTTGGTATTGCGTGTTTGCTACTAGGCTTATTGCCAGCATTTTTTTGTAAGGGTACTGATGCGCCCGATATGGGAAATAGGAAAAAATTGACTTTATCCTCAATATTTAGTAATCTGAAAGACTTGATTTCCAGTATTGCAGAAGCGGTCAAAAACAAGCCTTTTATGAAATTATGTGGTGCTACCTTTTTGGTTTTTAATGGGTACCAAATAGTGGCCTCATTTAGCTTCTTTATTTTCGTCTTTTATATTTTTAATGGTAGCTACGAGGCGACGGCCACATGGCCTGCTTGGTTTAGCTCAATAGGTGCACTGGTATCGGCTTTTGTTGTTATTCCGATTGTTTCTGCCATGGCCACGAAGTGGGGTAAAAAAAAGGCTTTTATCTTTTCAACGGCTTTATCAATAGTTGGATACGCGATGAAATGGAGGGCTTTTACTCCAGAAAACATCTGGCTTTCTTTTATTCCCATTCCTTTAATGTCATTCGGACTGGGTAGTTTATTTACATTAATGATGAGTATGACCGCAGACGTTTGTGATTTGGACGAACTTAACAATGGCATGCCCCGTAAAGAAGGTACTTTTGGTGCCTTGTATTGGTGGGTCGTTAAACTTGGTCAGGGCTTGGCATTGGTTTTGGGCGGTTTGGTTCTAAAGATGATAGGATTTGACGGTAACGCAGCGACACAAACAGCAGAAACATTGACGAAATTGAGAATTGCAGATATTGTTATACCCGTAGTAACAGCAGCATTGGCCATTTGGGTAATGTGGAAATATAGCCTATCGGAAGAGAGGGCCAAAGAAATTAAGGCAAAACTTGAAGAGCGAAGAGGGGTGCTATGAAAAGAGAGGGCTTAAATAATTAGTGAGTAGAAGATAAATAAACAAAATGTCAACAAAATTAATAGTATTATCAATCGGTATTTTATTCGCACTTGTTGCGATTGTTGGAAGTATTAAAGGAAGTTCTGGGAAAGGATTCCTTAGTGCCAAATTTGCAGTTGTTCTTGGAATTTTAAGTGTTCTGATGATGACCTACGGCAGTTATTCCTCAGATTTGGTCAATTACAACTCCCGAATGGAACAAGTTTCCATAGGGAATAAATTAAAAATCAATGGTCCGGTGGAGTCAGTCAGGGTAGTTTCTCCTATTGACAGAGATTCCGTTGATTGTCGCATTTTAACAATGGGCGTGTATCCTCCGACCCATAAAAAAGATATTTGGGTGGTCATTCGACCGACTGATGATAGATATTATCCTCAGTCGGACCATACGAATACTTCCTACAAAAGGGAAGGTGAATGGCAAGTGGTTACCCGATTTGGCGGAGATGTGGGCGAGGCCTATGATTTGATTATTTATGAGGCTGATTCTACGGCCTCTTCATTCTTTAGTACCACGATAGCCCAGTGGAAAGAGGCCGACGACTATCCTGGATTACAACTGCAAGAAATGCCGGTTGGGGCTAAAGAAGTAGAACGGCTTGTCATCTACACAAGAAAAAACTGTAGAGGGGTTTTTTAAGCGAAACCGCAGATATAGTGATTATGGTGTGTAATATCCGATAAAATGGAGGAGACTTAGGCTAACCAAATAAGCCGAATTGAAAAAAAGAAACGTAGCTGTTTTATAAATTTGGTAAACCGGATAAGCATCAGGTTAACGATAACATTAGGTAAAAAATTATGTCATATAAAGCGGAACGGTTTCTCAATCTAGCCTCATTGGATTACGCCGGTAAGGGCGAAGAAGAGCTAAAACAACTCAGTCAGGTGGTTTTGGAAGAAGGTATGCACGGGCTGTGTTTCAGTCCTTACACCGAAAACCAGCAACCCGGAGATCAAATTTCTGAAGAACAAATTCGTCGTAGGATGGAAATCATTAAGCCCTATACCGAATGGATACGTTCTTTCTCGTGTACCGAAGGCAACGAGTTGATCCCTAAAATAGCTAAGGAATACGGTATAAATACCTTGGTTGGTGCTTGGCTTGGGAATGACCAAGACATCAACGCACGCGAAATGAAAGGCTTAATTCAACTTGCCAACCAAGGCTTTGTTGATATTGCAGCAGTAGGGAATGAGGTCATGTATCGTGGCGATCTCACCGAAGATGAATTGATAGGTTACATTCAGCAGGCGAAACAGGAAATAACCAAGATACCCGTAGGATATGTCGATGCCTATTATGAATTTAAAGAACGACCAAGAATTACAGAATTGTGTGATGTTGTACTGGCCAATTGTTACCCTTTTTGGGAAGGTTGCGATTTGGATTATGCGCTGTTATATATGAAAGATATGTATCGACAGGCAGAAAGAGCAGGTAATGGTAAGAAAGTAATAATCACAGAGACCGGCTGGCCGAGTCAAGGTACAAATCTTGAAGGCGCACATCCTTCATTCATAAATTCCATGAAGTACTTCATGAATACACAAAAGTGGTCTAAGGAAGAGGGTATTGAAATATTCTATTTTTCTTCTTTTGACGAATCATGGAAAGTTGGTGCTGAAGGTGATGTTGGGGCGTTTTGGGGTATATGGGACAGCAATGGAATTCTCAAATTTTAAAGTTTTCAAGATTTACTTTTTAATAATTCTTTAGTCCAATCCAGTAAACATGATGTATTAAAAAAAGCACATATTCTTTTTTTGGTCTAGGCCATTAACTGTTGTTTTAGACTACTTTTGTAACAACCAACATAACCTTCCTTAACTGTAAAATGAGCGAGTTTTTTAAAGCTGAGCTTAAAGATAGATTTTTAGAATATGCACTGGAACGTGACGATTATTTCGAGGTTCAGCTGCTTTATGATGAATTTTTACGCCCGAATTACAGTCTTGAATTTGTTCAGAAATTAATTCGGGAAATCATGGATTATGACCATGACCTTTTAGATATCATGAGTGGAAATGGGGCTAAGATATTTATGCTCTCCACCACTTATAAAACAGAAGCTTTTCTTGATGAGGGGGGCTTTAAGGACCTTTTTATTCAAGAGGAAGAAAAATGGGATAATTTCTTGGAGCAACTGGCCAATACGCGTAAGCTTTCTTCTGATGAAAAAGCCGGCTTGGGACGCACCGAAAAAAAAGAATACAAAAGGGAACGATACCTTCTTTTTGGGTTGATTACTGCGGTGACCATCAGTTTTGTCTTTACGCTTTATAGTTTGGTCAGTGGTATTTTCGCCAAGGTAGATCAAGAACGACTAAGTGATATCGAAGATAAATTGAATGCACTTGAAATTGAAAATAAAGCGCTCAAGGAAGAGTTGGATTCCCTTCAATATTATTACTCTGACAAATCGGGATAGATTAAGTTTTCTAGTTTAGGGCTTTGGGCGTATTTCTGGTAAATCATGCCCTACATTTTTAATTAACTGTCCCCGTTGATTAAAAATGTTCGATTTACGGATTAAATCAAAAGCAAATTGGTGGCCGACGCCCTAGTTTCCATTTTGATTTCTATGGTAGAAACAGCTTATTTTGTAGATATTACCGGTAATCGGCGAAACCAATGTCACAATAACCTCAGTTGAGGTCCATTCAAAATCTTCGCTAAAATCAAAATATCCTCAACGCACGGAATTTCATCCATCCGATTAGCGGAAGTCGCATTATCGTTATTTACATCAATTATAGGGCTTAATGTGATTTGAGTCAGTACCAGTGTTTGGGAAAACCAAGCACCTTGTTGAATTGTGGCATTTCCATTATCATCTGAACATCCCAATAAAGTGGCCATAGTAACACAAAGAATAAGGACTTCTGTTCGTTCCAATGTCATTATTATTGAATTGTATTTAATTTAAGCTTTATTTGGCAATTTTTTACAGGCAATATTATTTATATTGCCCCTGAATTAAGCAAAAACGAAATTTTAATAGAGTTAGGCCACATTTAGCGATAGTAAAAAGGACTTTGTGGCTTCAAAAATCTAACTGAAAATAGATTTTTTAGATTTTTAACTCATAATTATAAAGCAATGACCGCAGATTTATTGGAAAGGGCCACAGAGTTTGAAAACAGGACATTAAGCCACATGTCAACCAGTGACCGAGTGGCGGCTTCAAGGGAAGCCAAGCAACTTATTTTGGAAATTAACGAAATATACAAAGAAACCAAAGAGGCCAGTTTGATGGATACCATGAAACGGCTTACAGAGAAAAAACGTAAAATAGAAAAACGTTTGAAAGGCAATCCTTTAGCTTAATTATCAAACCCATCTTTAGATGGGTTTTTTTATTTTTTGTGGAATATAGTTTACGTTTGATTAAAATAAAATAGTGATGAAAAGACTCTTAATGACTTGCTTTATATGTCTTGGCTTTTTACTCAATGCTCAAGAACGTTATGGTGGTCTCGCGCTTTATACGGTTCGAGATGATATGGCTAAAAATCCTAAAGAGACCTTGAAACAAGTTGCTGAAATCGGTTATAAAAATATTGAGGCCGCAGGTTATGATAATGGAAAGTATTACGGGATGTCCCCGGAAGCGTTTGCGGCAACGCTACAAAAACTTAGTCTGCACCCCTTAAGTACACACCAGAGTTCTATTACCCTGAAAAATGCCGATAAACAATTTGCTGCGGCAAAGAAGGCGGGTTTTACATATTTTGTTGTACCTGTTCCACCTATGGGTATGTTCACATTTGATAAAAAGACTAGAGAGATGGGAATGAAAGGTTCGGTTGAAGAATTGGCAGAAATACTTAACACATTGGGTATGAAGGCCAGTACGTATGGATTGAAGCTATTGTATCACAACCATGATTTCGAGTTTAGAGAGAATGACAAAGGTGTTGTGCCCATTGATTACTTATTGGAAAATTTAAATAAGGAATATGTCAATTTTGAAATGGATCTGTTTTGGGTGGTAAAAGCGGGAGCAAATCCGGTCTCATATTTTGAGAAATATCCTGGTCGGTTTAGGTTTTGGCATGTGAAGGATATGGGTGATAATGGATGGTTCGCACCAGTAGGAGAAGGTAGCCTTGATTTTAAAAGCATGCTAAAAAGTAAAGAAAAATCAGGTTTGGAGGGGTATTTTGTAGAACAAGATATGACATTCAATTTTACGCCCATGGAAGCTATAGCAATAAGTCATAAAGCCCTAAAAGAGATTGGGTTTGATTGATTTTGAACAGCTTTCAGGCCCTAGTGGCCCAAAAGCCACTGCCCAGGTTCATTTAATGTTTAAAAATGAAGACTGTGCAATTCAACTATGTTGATGTCTTTATTCCAAACGTTTACAAATAATAGTATTTTCCCCCTCGATAATTTTTAGGGATAATTGGTCTTTATCATCTTTTTCAAAGGCAATGATTGGATCAAAGTCTTTTAAAAAGAAGTTTGTTTCTGATTTGGGAAATAGCTGCAAATTCGGTACCCCCGGCATCTGCATGATGAGGGTTGTTGCCGTACTCTTTATGGTAGCTTTGCGACCACTGGGTTGTTCATATACCCCTTCATAAGATTTGAGAATATCTTGAGATACCGCAATGGCTTCAGGTATGTCGTCTACGGAACCGCTTCGATAGGCCCGGTGAATGATTTCAGCACCTTCTTCCCAGACTTCGCGAACTACATTATTACACAGTACCAATCCACTATCGGAGTTGGTCATGACAACTATTCCACGCTTGCTTTGGGGCAATAACACCAAAAGTGTGGCCACCCCAATATCGTTGCCACCATGATGTATGGCGTATTCATTGTTTGGTAGGTCACGTTTAAGCCGCCAAGCCAAGGCTTGGTCTTGGTTATCGTTGATTTTTGTCTGTGCGGTCACCATTTGTTTGAAAATATCTGGTTTTAAACCGGCTCCGTCCAACACATATTGTCCAAAAAGGGTCAGGTCTTTTACCGTAGTCATGATATCATCAGCTGCTTGACCCGAAAAGCTGTAGTCCTCTAGTACATGTTCTTTACCTTCGGCATCATAAAATCGACTGAATTTATCCCATTTGGTCGTTCCATCCCAAGAGTGCGACGTATTTTTCATTAGTGCAGGTCGAAAAAGAACGCTATCTGCTATATGATCTATGGTCGTGCTATATTTTTTTTCAATCGCTTGACGAAGATATTCCATCCCCTCGCCAGAATAGTTAAAGGTTGTACCGGGGTCAAAATCAAAGGTGAGTTTTCCTGTTGGATGGTTCCATCGCCAGTTTACAAAACCTGAACGTTGAGTCAATACGTCACGAGCGGTAATCTTTTTGTGTCTTGGGTCATTTATGACATCTTCATCGATGTGATAGGGGTAGAGTGGATTATCTAAATCCCATTCCCCATTATTGACCAACTTCATGACAGTAGTACCAAAGAGTACCTTGGTAATGGATGCGATATTGAATTGCATGTCTTGAATGATTGCAGTGTCTTTCACATCGAGTACTTTCGCATACGTAATTTCTCCGTTGTCAATGATGCCAATTCCGACATTCGGAATATTAAGTTCTTCTTGCCAGTTTTTAACCTTTTCTTCGAAAACGCTGAACGTGTTCTCTTGTGTTTTGTTCTCAACGCTTTTCCTGTTGTTATTACAGGAATGAAGTGATAGCACATATAGTGCTAAAAAGAAAGTTGTTTTGGTCTTTTGAATTTTCATTTAGTCTAAATTCTGGTTATTGGTATTTTTTATTTTGAATGTGTAGGGTGTTTTATTGACACAAAACCCCAAGTTTCATCATTTTTCTTTAAGAAATGGTATGGGTTCTAAATTGGGTTCCATAGCAACAGAAATTCCATTAAATGTTCCGTCTGAAGCAAAATCCATATTAAACAGCAATTCGGGTACCGTACCTTGATCAATATTTTTTCTGTTCCCTTCGGTAAGTAACTGAAACTGGGTTTCATTTGTTCGGGTCAATCGGAACATGCCAACAGGAAAAATAACGAAGAGCTCGTTCTGTTTTTTCTGAATTTTGATTTGTCCATATCCTTTATTTATATAATTACCCTCAATTATAGGTTCGGGGTTAAATTTTTGAATTTCCTTTTGCGTTTTTTGTTGTTCGGTAGGTATTTCCCCTTTATTCTTGTTGTGATATGCCAACCAATCCGTTTTTTGACTATTTAACAGGTAATCTGAAATGGTGTTTCGAATCAGGTAAGGGGCGTCTGAATTGTTTTGATTGGTCAATACAACTATTCCAAGGGATTCGGCAGGGAAAAAGCAAACATTAGCTGAAAAACCGTTGATGTTACCCCCGTGTTCCACACGGTAATGTCCTTTATAAGAACTTAACATCCAACCAAAACCGTAGTTTGAAAAAAATAGATTTTTAAACTCTTCATCGGGCAATGCTGCACGCATAACAGCCTGTGAACTTATGGCTTCTATGACGTAATCCTTTGGCAATACTTGGGTATTGTTAAATGTTCCGGAATTTAACCAACACTGTACCCATTTCGTCATATCTGATACTGAACTATAAATTGCGCCAGCAGCTTTCATTCCGGCGATGTCATAGTAATTCATTACTGTAGATTTTCCTTGTGGCGATGTGCTATATCCTGTAGCTCTATCCTCATTTTTATTTGCATTCACTGAGGTGTGGGAGTTGTTCATTTCCAAAGGTGAGAAAATGAATTTTTTAATTAAGCGATTCCATTCGGCACCGAGCGTTTGCTCAGCCAATCTTCCTAAAATCAGATAACCAAAGTTGTTGTAGTGGTATTGCTGCCTTACCGCCGAAAAAGGCTCCAGATGACGTATTCGTTCCAAAAGAACGTCTCCTTCTTGTTCTGGAAAAAGATACCATGACAAATCGTGACGGGGTAAACCTGTTCGATGACTTAATAGATCACGTATAGTGATGTTACGATTCATATCTTCAGTGTGAAAGGAAAGTTTCTCCAGATACCGCTTGGGAGAATCATCAATGGATATCGAATCATAATTTTCTGCTATACCAATAAGGGATGCGGTGAAAGCTTTCGTAGAAGAGCCTATGGCAAAAGTTGTATTTTGATTTACATTTAATTGGTCTTCTAGATTTTTATAGCCAAAACCTTTACACAAAAAAATGGAATCATGGAAAACAATTGCTACGGCAGCTCCAGGAGTGTTGGTCGCTTTAACGATTTGATTGATATCGGTTTCAATCGACTGTTTAACTGATTGCGCCACTATCAAATCGATTGAAAGAACTAAAATTAAAAGATGTTTCACAGAAAAACTTTTGCTAAGCGAAGTTATCGGATAGCCATCTTCCATAATTGTAAAAATCGAAAGCTAGTTTTTTATTTTTAAAATATTCCTTTGGTGAAACCCCTATAATACTCTTGAATTCTCTAATAAAATGTGACTGATCAAAATAACCAAGTGATAGACCAAGTTCCGTCAGTGTTTGCAAATGTTGCTTCTGATATTGCAATGCCTTGTGGGTTCTTGTAATTTTTATCAGTTCTTTTGGGGTCACACCAATATGCTGATTGAAAAGGTTTCTGACCGTTACCGCAGAAACATTTAACTTTCTTGCGAGCTCTTCGACCTTATTGGTTTCATTCTCATAGATTAGTTTGGTGGCAAACAACACAAGTTGGTTTTCTTTTTTTGACAGAAAATGAGCTTTAAAAAAAATTGAAAGGTTTTCTATCACATGGTGTTCTGAGGGATTAGCTGTAATTTGATCGTAAAGGTGCTCGAGTGAAGAAGGTTCAAAAACATCGATGGCATCAATCACCTTTCCTTTGGTAAATTCTGCCAAATCGTGATTTATGAATAAATTAAAGTGATACGGCTTAAATCCGATGGATATTTCTTTATAGTCGTTTGAGATTTTGATTTCATACGGTTTTTCGCCCATCCCGAATATGGACAGCTTTGGAACTTTCTCCCATTCAAGATTCATTTTGATATGGGCCTTACCGCTCGATATGATGCTTAAACCAATAAAACCATTTGGAATCGTTTTGTATTCCAATTCATTTTTTACATTATGAATGCAGTAAATAATATCAACAAAACGATTTAAAAACGGGTTATGGGCAAAATCAAGATGCGCAAAAGTCACAGAAACTCTTTTTTCCTTTCAAAAGTAGGTCGATTTTATCTACAAAAGTTGCGCTGTTTTTAAATTTTATGTTTCGAAAAAATATTTTTTAAATGCACAGTAATGAAGTTTTTACATGCGTTCAATCAAAACTGGAATTATGTGAGGCATACGTCTATGCAATCAAAATTGTCGTTTATCGCTTGAATATTGATTGCAGTCGAAGTGCTTTTGAAAAGACTATACAATCCCATTTTTGAAAGGTTTCTTCGAGCAAAATAGATGGGTTTAACTGAACTGTTGACTTCGAAAGATGAATTTTTAATTCATGGGATGGGAATCTTGGGCTAAGACCTCATTAATTCTTTCCGTTCGTCTTGCTAAACCAAAGGTTGCGGATTAAGTCATTTTTTACATAAAACCCATTGATATCACCTTTGTTATCTTTTTTGAATTCAATACTGCCCATAAACCACTGATTCCCTTGAAAAACACTGTTTTTGATATATTTAAACTGTATCGGTTCCGTCTCTCCATTTGATGCTATAAGCTGATTTTCAGTTGCTTCAAATACATAGGTTACTCCAAGGGCATCGCAAGAATAGTGCCCATCATAAGTATCTCCTAGCTCATCTTCAGAAATTTCTCGTGGTATATATTTTTCAAAAAAGAAAGGGGTAGCATCCCCGTAAAAGTAATGCATGCTGATATCTCCATTTTCATCCTTAAATTCAAGGTATATCTCATCATCAAAATCTGTTTTTAACTGAAATTTGTTTTCTGATAAGGGTATAAGGGCAGAGCTATATCCGTTGGAACGGATGTAACGGAGCGTATCATTTTCAATTTTTATTTCTCGGGTAAGTTCTCCCAGTGCATCCCAGTACATTCCCTCAAATTTTTGATGGTATTCTTGACGTAGTGCCACAGTTTTTAGTGTAGTGTAATCTGTTGTCGTGGGATCGGTAAAGGCTTCCGGCATGATATTATGGGCCGATAGCATTCCGATATAACCATTGTAGGGCTCTCCGTTATTGCTTAACGTTATGGTAGTGAATTTTTCGGTGGGGAAGTTAAAGACAGCACTTGCAAATCCGTCGATTCCACCGGTTGACATGGCGGTGGGTATTCCCCTTTCGTCATGAATGTATTTCTGGCCATAGGTCAGCCTTCCTTCTGGCACATCGTAGGTTTTTCCATTGTCAAGCTGCACATCACTATTGAAGGTATCTACAATGGTCTTATCTTCCATACTTGGCGATTGAAGATGTACCTCCCATTTGATCATATCTGAAATAGAAGAAACGATATTGATACTGGCATAGGTCTCTTTTCGTGATTTAAGTGTCATAATAGTATCCTCTTCGTTTATGCGATACGACTTGGCCATTCTAGAATCGGTTTGATTTGTAGAGGTAAGCACATATGAGTCCTCCATTTGTAATGCTTTAAAAACATTTTCCTCTATGTAGTCTTCAAACGATTTCTTAGAGACACGCTCAATAATAACAGTAGCAAGAAGTAGATTCGACCGTGAAGGAGAAAACGCTGTTCCAGGAACAAAACTAACTTCTTGTTGCGTTTGTATTAGTTCAATGGCATCGTTCAAGCCAAAGGGTTTTTCATCACTCCAACCCTTAATATTTTTTAAAACTTCAAAATCGTGAATTCCGCTGCTGTGTTGTAAAAGGTGCTTTACCTTAATATCTGTGTTTAATTTGGTAATAAATGGAAGATAGGTAGCCAAATCATCCTCTAGTGAAAAAGTTGTTTTGGCCGCTAGATGTAATAGGGCATATGCCACAAAACTATTTGAGATTTGAGCCAATTGAAAGCCTGTCTTTTCTGTACTCTTTTTTGACAATGATACATCAGCATAGCCTAATACATTTTTGTAAAGTACATCTCCATCTTTTAAAATTGCGATAGCACCGCCAGGTCGATTCTCCTTATTCCAATGGTTCGAAAGACTATCGACAACCGCAATTTGGGATTTGTTCAGTGAGACAGTTTTGGTTTCTTGACATGAAACGGTTACTAGGCCCATTAAGATGATGGGCAATGAAAAGACATTTTTAATTTTCATCGGTTTTCTTTTGGTACAAGGGTACGACTGAATGACCGAAAGGGAGTAGCTCAGAATTATTTAGGAGTTTGAAATAATTATTTTAAACCCTAAAGAGTTGATGTATTCCGAAATTGTGATGGAGTCATTCCGGTATTTTTTTTGAAGGCCGAATAAAATGTGGATTTGGAGTTGAAACCACAATCCATGGCAATGGATTCAAGGGTTAGGGCACTTTTGTTAACAATCATTTTTTTTGCTACCTCTATGCGATAGGTATTGATATAGTCATTGAAATTTATGTTGCAGTGCTCATTAAGTGTTTGGGAAACTTTGATGGTAGGTACCTTAAGGAATTCCGAAACTTTTTGGAGTGATAGGTCGGCGTCTAAAAAAAGTTCTTTCTCTACGAGTACATTTTCAAGTTTAGCCTGTATTTCTTTTGCTTCGATTGTACTCAATTTATTGCTTTGGTACTTATTGGGTTTAAGAAAAAGAAGTTCGTCACTTCTTTTATGAAAGAGTAACATCAAGATGAGGGCATAGAAAACAAATGAAAAACTTAATGCCCCTGCAATGTAAGAAGTGTAATTACCTGTATTAAAAGCCAGACAAATGAGCACATTTCCGAAGTAAATACTCAATATCCATAGTTTAAAGGGGCGGTTTTTACTCTTAAGGAACCACTCGTCATGGGTACGATACAACATCCAACCGGTAAGGATGACAAAAAATAACCATTGTAAATAAATTATTCTAACAAAGTAGGTCCAGAAAACAGGATAATTGGACCAAGGAAAAAGAAAGTTAATGATAAGGGAAAAACAAGCTAGAGATACGGTAACCACCATAAATTCTCGCTTTAAGGGTAGTTTGGGTTGTACTGCACTTTTAGAATAGTAGTACAAAAAGGGTCCTATCAACCAACAGGCGAAGAGTCCAAACTGTATGTAAGCGTCAGCAATGGAGTCATAGAAATAAAAGAAGACCGATTTGCCAACCCGAACGCTAAGCGCAAGAAAAAGGGCTCCCAGCATACTATGGGAAAAATGTTTGGGCTTGGAAAAAAATATAAAGTATATCCCCAATAGAAGACCGTTGAAAGCGCCCAAAGCACTAAAAAAGAAAAGAAGTGATTCGTTCAATTGAAATAAAGTATGATTACAACTTACGAATTTTGACTAAAGTAAAAGAATAATCTATTTCAGAGCACTGTCAAGAGCAGATAAAATATCTTTTACCGCTAACGAAAACATTCATACCATTTAAAAAGCCATAACTTAAGAAGATACTCTTGTTGTAAATACAAAGCTTTCAAGTTAAGACTTCAATTACTTTTCAAAAGTAAGATGAGCTTTGAAAGTGAGTAGTCAAAAACGTGCAGAATAGTTTTACATGAATTTCAAGACAATGAAAATCGATAAAATAACTAATCAATTAGTTGTACAACTAATTGATTAGTTATATATTTCACTCAAGTATTGTCAAAATGGAAAAATTAGCGAAACGGGAAGAACAAATAATGAGGGTATTTTGGAAGCTGAATAAAGCTTTTGTGAAAGAAGTGGTAGCTGAATTACCAGAACCTAAACCACACTACAATTCGGTGGCGACCATGGTGAGAATCTTGGAAGAAAAGGGATTTTTGAATCATCATGCCTTCGGTAAAACATTTCAATACTTTCCTACAGTTTCAGAAGAGAAGTATAAAAACTTGCTTGTTAATTCTGTAGTTGACAAATACTTTGACAAATCGTATACCAAATTGGTCGCCCACTTTGCCGAGGCAGAAAAGATATCTGAGGAAGACCTTATCAGGATTCTTAAGCTTATTAAATCGAAGCAATAGCATGTTGAATTATTTGTTGCACGCTTCCCTTTTATTGGGAGTTACCTACTTTATACAGCAATTTTTGTTGGTCAAAGAGACTTTTTTCAAGCTAAATCGGTTAGCCCTAACCGCTATGATATTCATTTCGGTGTCACTGCCGTTGTTGGAAATACCGCCGGCTTGGTCTTTTCGAGATAGTTCAAAGAATTTGACGGAAATGATAACTCGCACTGACCTCCTCTCAAATAATTTTGATGAATCAAAGTTTGTAGATAAAAATTTTAGTAAAAAACAAAAAGATAAGCCACTGACCGTGCCGCCAATCAAGGAAGTCAACTGGGCACAGACGATACTTTTTGTCTATTTTATCGGTGTGCTTATCTTTTTTTTGAATTTTCTAATTCAGCTCTTCCACTTATCCAAAAAATCCAAGGGTTTAGAAAATATTCAAGATGGGCACTACAAGATTTATGAATTAAAAAATGAATCTCCACCATTTTCCTTTGTCAATAACATCTATTTGAATCCGGCGCTTTATGACTACGAAACATACGAGCAGATTTTAGCACACGAAAAATTACATGTTGATTACAAACACTATCTCGATAAATTGGTTGGGGAGGTGCTATTGATTTTCTTTTGGTTCAATCCTTTTTCTTGGGGTATAAGAAACCAAATCAGTAATAATATCGAGTTTCAAGTAGATGATGCATTATTGCATCAGGGTACAGACAAAGAGTCTTATCAATTAAGTTTATTAAAGGTCTCCACTAGAATACATCCTCTAAGTTTTACCAATAATTATAATCAGACCTTACTGGAAAAGCGAATTGAAATGATGAATGCCAAAAAATCCTCTACTAGTTCCAGTTGGAAGTATTTACTTATACTCCCCCTTTTCAGTTTGACTTTATTTTCTTTCAACCCAGTAAATATTAAATCCGTTGATCAACCAGTGATCAAAGGGACATTGAGTTCAAAATATGACCATGTAGAAGAAATTGAATTCATAGGATCTTTTAAAAATCCTGTTGGTGAAAACACTTTTGTTTTGACAAATATTACGGGAAAAGTTGAAATAATGGGGCATGACAAAGAAACTATTGAGGTTTTTGCCGTGAGAACAATAAATGCTCCTACCCAAGAACAAATGAATAAAGGTATAGAGGATATAAAAGTTGGCAAGTTGGTAGCGGATGATTTTTTTGCAGTTTATTTAGATTCTCCTTATTCAAAGTTTAATAGGGGTGAAGATCTATTTAGCTATAGCGAAAACTGCGATGGAGCACCCTGTTTCTCTTATAAGTTTAGTATAGACTATAAGATAAGAAAACCGCGAAATACAAACCTAATTGTTGAAAATGTCAATGGAGGAAACATCGCCATCAAATCAATTACCGCAAACACCATGAAAATAACTCATATAACGGGTTCTGTCGATTTGGAAAATTCTTCAGGAAACGCAGAGTTGGAAACTATTAGTGGTGATATTAGAGCCACATTTCGTTCTGTTCCAACCGATGAATCATCTTTCAAGACCATTAGCGGTAACATAAGTATAAGCTATCCAAGAACATTTGAAGGTAAAATTTTTCAAAAAGCAGGGGATGGTAATTTTTCAACCGATTTTCCAGTTGAACCAAAATTCATGAAAAAACAAGGAATGATGCAATCATTCCATATTGGAGATGGTGAAGGAACTTTTAGATTTGAAACCACCAGTGGTAACATTGAATTGAAATCAACGGAGCTATGAAAAAAATAGTCTTCTTGATGTGCCTTTTATTTTTAATGACAGTGCACGCCCATAATGGCAAGGTTAGCTACGCATATTCTTGTATCCCCAAAAAGATTGATGCAAAAACAGGCGATTGGAAAGTTGAAGATTGGATTCCAATTAACGAAAGTTTTGGTAAGCCATTGGATTCCGGACAAGATTTAAAAGCACGGTTCAAAATAGCTTATAACCTACAAGAAAGTGCTCTGTATTTTCTCATTGAAATCATGGATGACTTGTTCACATCGGAGGATTATTATGAATTTTATATTAATGGCATTCACAACAAAGGGCCTGGAGGGGTAGCTTCCTTAATTTTTAAGGATAGGGAGTTGCAATTGCGTATCCATGAAAAACACAAAGACCCAGTTCATGGCCATATCACAGAAGAGGACATTCAATTTAAATCAAGAAGAAAAGGTAGTTTCTGGACTATTGAAGCCAAAGTGGTCTTAAACAATATTTTGGAGGATAACAAATCCATAGGTATCGATCACTTTATTGTTGATGTCGATTCCAAGAGTGGCGAAAAAACATTTCTTAATTGGGGCATTGGATATAACGGTTTTTGGAAGGAATACAATTCAGGGCAACTCGGGGACATCGTATTGCTCCCAGAAAAAAAATCATTTCATGTTGTAACAGGTCTAGTACGTTTTGAAAATGAAGAACAACAGGCTCAAAAAACAGTTCGTATAACGAATAGGAACAAACCTGACTTTTGGATACAGGCCAAGATAGATTCCATTGGAAATTTTAAAGTAAACCTACCCGAGGGCCAATATTATGTATCGCCTTCCTATAAATTGACCAATCCATTTGCTGGTGATGGTTATGGTAATCAGTTCAGGGTTGATACCCAATTTCAACACTTTTTTACTGTCTTGGATTCTGTACCGATCGATTTGGGAGAAATCATCATTCCTGTTTTTAAAGAACCCAATTATTTATTTAAGGAAAAGGGAATTGTACATGAGAAACAAGATTTTGAGGACGAAGAATTAGATGCTTTTATTCGGGCACAAATGACTTACTACAATGTTCCAGGGGCATCGATAGCAATAATTAGAAATGGGCAAATCGTGTATGATAAGGTTTTTGGATACAAAAGTCTACTCACCAAAGTACCGATTACGAAGAAGACAAAATTTCAAGCTGCATCCGTTACCAAAAGTGTATTTGCATTTATCGTGAATCGATTGGTTGACCAAAAGAAATTTGATTTGGACACCCCTTTGTTCACCATGCTTCCATTTCCGAATTATGAAAGCGACCCTCGCTACAAAAAAATAACGGGGAGAATGGTGTTAAACCATACCACAGGAATGCCGAATTGGGCCTTTGGAGGACCAGGCGGGCATGTATCTGGAATAGCAGGACAACTGAATTTTGAACCTGGGTCGCAATTCGGCTATTCAGGGGAGGCTTTTGAATATTTAGCGCGCACTGTAGAAAAAGTTACTGGAAAAGGAATAAATCAGCTTTTAAAGGAAGAAGTAATCGATGCACTTCAAATCGCCCCTATTTATTTTGTAGGTAATGAAAGCTTAGAGCTTGCACAGGGACATTTACAGTCAAATCCAACCTATTGGGGAGACTATGCAACTGAGCCCGGCGTAGCACATAGTATGCTGACCAATGCCAGTGATTTTGCTCAATTTATAGTCGCCCTCATCAATGAAAAAGGTTTGTCAAAAAGACAATATCAAGAGATGTTCAAAAAAGATGTTTTGCCACCTGGGGTTCCAATGTCTCCTGATAATAATTATTGGGAGCTGGGCATGGTCTTGGGCTTTTTTGTTCAAAATACTGTTGAGGGTAAGGCCGTAATGCACGGGGGGAGCAATTATGATTTTCAATCAGAATTTGTATTGTATCCTGAATCAAAAAACGGTTTTACCATTTTCATGAATTCCAATACTGGCCATAAGCTTGGTCAGGCCATTGGCAAGTATCTTTTCTATGGGGGCATTAAAAAGGAAAGACCATAGCCAATGAAAATAGTCCAACTCCTCTTTGTTCTTCTCTCGAGTACCAGTGTTTTTGGTCAGACGACCGTACGTTTTGAACTGACCGACATTCCAACGAGTTCCTTCAAGAATGTAGGGATAAGGGGTAATGGAGGACCCTTGAGTTGGGAAAAGTCCTTAAAAATGGATTTTAATGGGACTAGCTATTTCGCTGAACTTGAATTTGAAAGCAGTGTTTCGGCAATCCAATTCAAATATGTACTCTACAATTCCGCAAAAAAAGTACAATGGGAATCCATTTCAAATAGAAAACTTGAAGTAACTGTTTCCGATCATCTCACGGTTAATCATCAATGGGATAAAGAACCTGCTATCGATTTAACGAAGCTGACCAAAATTCCAAAATCAAAATTGCTTCAAGATTACGAATTGATCAAGACATTAATCTTAAACGTCCACCCGGGAACGTACAGATATAACACCAAAACGCAGGTTGAAAATGCCCTAGCCGAATTTAAGAATTCAGTCTCGAAGGATTTAACCCACCAACAGGCTTACCTGGCTATCTCAAAGGTTCTCGCGCAAATACAATGTGATCATACCTTCGCTTCATACTACAATCAAGACAAAATGATGAAACAAATCATCCACGAACAAAAAGATAAACTACCCTTCACCTTCACATGGATTGAAAATGAAATGATTGTCTTAAAGAATGCAAGCAACGCCAAGCTTCCCCGAGGAACGAAAATCTTGAAAATAAATGACATTCCAACTTCTCAAATCCTCAAAACATTGATGAACTATGTTCGTGCTGATGGTGCAACTGATGGAAGTAGGAGAAAACAATTGGAAATAGACGCCTATCCGTATCGCTACAATGCGTTTGATGTGTTTTTTCCTTTGGTTTATGATTCTGCGGATGCAATCAAATTAGAAATCGAGAGACCAAATACTGACCCTGAATTGGTCATCGTCAACGCGCTTACCAGAGAAGATAGAGCTGAAATTCTAAAACGGAAATACGAAGAATTTGAATTTGATAAGTCCCAACTTTGGGGCTTTGAAATCATAGAAAGTGGCATTGGTTATGTAAAGGCGGGTACTTTTGATGACTATGGAATAGATCGGGATTGGAAGAAATACTTTACGGAGCTCTTTGTTGATATCAAAACTAGAGGGGTCAAAAGTCTGATTGTTGACCTAAGAAAAAATCAGGGCGGTTTTGATGATATTGGATATGGTCTAATTGCGCATTTAATAAAAGACAAAAGAAGTGTTAGTGATTACCTCTCAAAGTCCAGATACAAAACGTTTCCCGAATCCTTAAAACCCTTTGTTAGTTCTTGGGGAGACCCTTGGTACTACGAACATAATTTCGCCACTAGCGAACCAGAGGATGGATATTATATATTGAAAGAAGATACCGAGTCCATAAAACCGGCCAAGAATGCTTTTACTGGAAGTAATTATTTTTTGGTAGGCCCTTCAAACGTTTCAATGGCTTATTATTTGGCCTCGGCCATTAAAAAATATAAGATAGGTCAACTTATCGGGGAAGAGACGGGTGGAAATCAATTGGGAATTAATGGTGGTCAAATCGTATTTCTCAAACTTCCTGGGTCGGGTATCGAGGTTGACTTTCCTGTTGAAGGAGCTTTTTCAAAAAGTACCCATCTTGAAAACAAAGGTGTTGTTCCTGATCACGTCGTGACCCGAGATGTACAAAGCATAATTGAATCTAAAGACCTCCAATTGGATAGGGCAGTCGAATTAATCAAAACAGGGAATTGATTATGGGTAAAAAGGGAATCATTGCTTTATGCTTATTTGTTCTAAGTTGTATACTACTGTTACTGGTTTTAGCATATAATTTTATCAAGAATGAAAAGCTATACAACGACAGCAACGAAGAATCCCAGAACACTGATATCATAGTTGAATATCCGGAAACATATGAACTTGCGAATATCATTCTGGCTCTAACAGATTATGGAAAAAACGATAGATGGGAGGTGCGAAAAGATTTTGACTATTATAAAGAGGTGCTGGAATATTTTCAACCCTACGAAGAACACCCCTTAATTGATTCTGTTAATTATTCAAGGGAGAAATGGATGGAATATTTAAGTTTTAGAACGGATTCTTATGCTTTTGCTTTTAATGACAATGATGAATTGTTTAGGTACAATGATTTTTTATCAAACCCAGAAGTACAACCCTTTGATGAAAATCTTCCGCTAATCAATGATTTCGTAACCAAAACAGGTTTTAGAAATTTCTTTAAAGCAAAGCAAGCGTATCGAGATTCTATAGTGACAAACTATAAAGAGGGCTATTTGCTTTCGGAAATAAAGGGGTTTCTACAAAATGAATTTAAAACCAAGAATTTAGACAAAAAGTACAAAGTCATTTTATCTCCTTTTGTATATCGTATGAACTGTCATCGCGCTTTAGATTCAGTCACCTAATCAGACTTTCCTACTTTACCTGATTTCCAAGTTTATGATAGTGTACCAGCTAACTTAAAAAATAGAGTGATTGAAAGTCTTACCCTTTTCACTGAGATGGACCATGCCTATGTCAATCCCACTTCAAATACGTTTTCCAATTTGATAGAGGAATCTTTTAACGATTCCATTTGGAACAACGAAAGTGGATATGAAGAATATGGATTAGGCGTTTTTAATGAATATATGACCTGGGCGGTCTATGACCTATTTGTAAAAGAAAATTATCCAGAATATGCCCCTGAGCTAACCAATTATTGGCATTATCAAAATGATTCCAGAGGCTTCCATTTTTCAAATATGTTCGCTGAGCTGTTAAGTGAAGTAAGCATCAAATATCCCGATAAAACGCTTGCTGAATTGTATCCCGAATTCCTGCAGGTTATAAAAGAGAATCAAAAAAAATTGACAAAACCGGTTATAGAAAACGATACCATTCTAAAGCTATCGGCAAACAGGTATTTGATTAAGGCAAATTTTTCAGAATCAATGCGCAATGATGTTTTTGAAGTTCTTATGAGTTCGTCATCTTCAATGGATACGATTACAATTGATGAGGAACAAAACGATTTGAAATGGAATGATGACTTTACGGAATTATCCTTTCAATTGAATTCATTGGATGAAAAACCTGAATTTGAGCTTGTCTTCAATTGGTGGGGGATTGTTAAACCGCTAAGAAGCAATAAAGGAGTGTTTTTAGGACCAGAGGACATCGGTTTTACAAGGCCTTAATTGAAATCACTTTTTGAATTTCGAAATAATTTATTTTCGTAATTAGTACCCAAAACATCAATTCTAAGACAAGAAAATGATATTTGGAAAAATAAGAAGATTTCAAGAACTAAAAAAAGTACCGAAACAATACCTGAGATATGCTTTGGGTGAACTGGTTCTAATTGTTTTGGGAGTACTTATCGCAGTGTCAATTGACAACTGGAATGAAGATAGAATTAAAGAAATAGCCATAGACGCAGTATTACAGAAAATAGGAAAAGACCTTGACGAAGACCTCATAGAAATCCATAATATTCAAACCCATTATGACATTAGAAAACCACTTTTTGACCGATTGATGAAAGGTGAATATCAAGAGAAGTCACTTGTAAATTGCAAAGAATGCCATTTTTTGATTTCTGGACACAGATTGTTTAGACCAAACACGGAAGGATATACTTCCCTAAAAAACACTTTGAATAATTCGTCAATCGTTGATAGTGAATTGGTTTATTTTATTCAATCTTATACTACCCTTTTGGAAGAGTTGGATTTGATGAGCAATAATATTGTTGAAGATGTAAATGGAAATTTGATGGGGTGGAGAGACAATTATGATTGGTTTACCTCTTTTTTTGAAGGAAAAAATGAAAACGGATACTTGAATTACAGATTGAAAAATCCAGAATATCGCAATAAGGTAACCTATCATTATGCCCTGGTATATAATAATTATTTACCGGTCTTAGAAAATTTCAAAACCCTTTCCAATGAATTCAGAGCGATTGTAGAAAGAAAGTAACCAACAGAATGGTTTTTACAGATAGAATCTAAGTAAGGATAAATATTTTTATTAGTTTCTAAAAGTTTTAAATGATATTCGACCTCTAAACGAAAGGAATTCCTCAGAGGATTTTATCTTCGTTGAAGTCATAAGCCTCTTAAAAAGTATGAATTTAGGCCACTTTGAATCATATCGATAGCTTTTAGGCAAAATGGTATGGAAGGAATGCATTATATGAATAGTTGTTATTTCTCTAGAAGTCAAAGAAAAATGGGTTGTGCGATTGCGACCTAATGCACTATAGCATAAGCTTCAATGGTTACTTCAAACCCTATCTTATTTACAATTATCTGTGTATTTGCCTTGCAGGCGATACTTCTTAGTGGGTTGATTGCATTTAAGCGACCAAACCGTTTGGCAAATATTTTCTTGGCATTATTAGTATTTTTTTATGCCTTGATGGCATTGAACATTGTATTGGTTAATGTTCTAAAAGACAAGGGACTGCTCGATGTGTTTCGTTACATTCAAATGGAAATGATTTATGGTATAGGGCCTTCGTTATTTTTCTACACAAAATGCATTACGAATCCAAAGTTCGCCTTTAGAAAGGAGCATTATCTTCATTTTCTGCCCCTATTTCTAGAGTTTGTTTTTTACAGAACAGCTATTTATCGAATAGGGTCTGATGGTCTTTATTTAGATGAACTGCCCCTCTATTCATATATCTATTTGACAGAGCAATGGATAGGCGTTCTTTCAATTTTGCTTTATAGTGTTACCTCATTGGCCTTGATAATTAAATACCAAAACCAACTAAAAAATTACTATTCGAAAATTGAAAACCTTTCCTTACGATGGTTGCAATTGCCCATTATTGTATACGCTGGTTATTGGATTATTTGGAACATTTTGACAGAGGTCGATCGTTTTGTTTTTGACAAAGGCCTGAGGGAATATTACTTTTTGCCCAACTTTGTAATTCTTGCCATCTTAACCTGTTGGATTGGGTTTAGAGGGTATATTCAAAAAGAACGTGATGTTGTGCAAATAAAGCCTATTCCCAAACGAGTGGCTGTCGAAAGAGGAGCCAAAGATGAAGCCTTTTTGGCACAGTTGAAAAATGTAATGAACACTGAAAAGCCTTACCTCAATCCAGACCTTAATCTCTTGATTTTAGCCGAAGCGATGCATTTAAAGCCCAAGCAACTCTCTTCGAAAATTAATCAGCATTGCAACCAAAACTTTTACGATTTGATAAATTCATATCGGGTAGAGGCTTTCAAGCAACGTTTGCAATCATCTGAACGCGACAAACTATCTCTTCTCGGCCATGCGTATGAATGCGGTTTTTATTCGAAGTCAACATTCAATCATGTTTTCAAAAAAATGACTCAACTTACCCCGAGTGAGTATCTTAGAAAGTCAAAAAAGACGTCCAAATAGACGCATTCGGTCGCCATATACTTCTTGATTTCATAGGTTTACCTAAAAAAATCATGTTTAAAACTAAAATATCAAATAGTATGTGCCGCAATAAATGGTTTTTGTGTATGGCCTTTGCATACAGCTTACAAATTTCAGCCCAACGGTTTTCAAAGGCTGATATACTATCTGATTTAAATTATCTAAGAACTTCACTTGAAGAAACGCATTTTAATTTATTCGCATACACTACAAAAGAGGCTTTTGAGCGTAATTTTCAAGATATTAGAAAAGAGGTCACTGCCGATAGTTTGGACCTATTGGCAGTGACAAACCTCTTTCAACGCATGGTGTCAAAGGCCAACAATGCCCATACAAGAATACCATTTCCGGTTCAACCGTATTTGAGTTATGCGAACACTGGCGGAACTGTTTTTCCTTTAGAAGTAGCTATTGAGAGTGGTAAGGCCTATGTTCGAAAAAATTGGTCAACGAATTCCAATATTGCTATCGGTAGTGAATTGAAGTCCATCAATGGAATGCCTATTAAGAAGGTTTTTGAGAAAATATATCCGCAAATCTCAGCAGAACGCCTTTATTTTAAGCAGGCACAGTTAGAGTCATTCACCTTGCCCAGGCACTATTGGCAAGTTTTCGGAGAACACTCAGAATTTGAGGTCGAACTTGAGCAAAATGGTAATCTTTTAACCTATACCCTTCAAGCTATAAATGCCATAGAAGCGTATGAAATGAAACGGGGAGATATTCTTCAACATGATAGGGATTTTAAATATCTGAACGAAGCAGTGGCCTATCTTCGTCCTGGTGCATTGAGTGGCGAAGAAGACCTATACCAAAAATTTATTGATTCTACTTTTACCGATGTGAATGACAAAAAAGTTGAAAACCTTATCATCGATTTAAGAAACAATCCAGGGGGAGATGACGCATTCAGCGATTATCTGGTATCGTATATTGCTGACAAGCCTTTTAAATGGACCTCAAAGTTTCAGCTTAAGACCAGTGCTATTTTGAAAAAAAATGTTCAGCAAACGAAAGATACGACCCAGGCTTTCTGGAGGTCGGTCGTAGCGCATAAAAATGGGGAAATATACCATTATGATTTCGACTTTTATGACCCGCAACCCCTGCCCAAAAGATACCAAGGAAAGGTATATGTTTTGGTTAATCGCCAGTCGTATTCTCAATCTACGGTAACCGCAGCGCAAATTCAGGATTATGGCTTTGGTAAAATTGTAGGGGAGGAAACCGCTGAGTTCCCTAATCTGTTCGCCTCAATTTTTAACTATAAACTTCCTAAAACAGGAATAGCAGTCGATGTATCGAAGGGTAAAATCAAACGAATCAATGGAGTAGATGATGGACAGGGAGTCATTCCAGATATACACATCAATGACCATCTTTTGGATGAAGAGGACGAAATTTTAAAAGAACTATTAAAAAAATTAAGTGAAGAATAAAGGTTTTTTTGAAGATATGCAGTTCAAATGGGTTAGGTCAATGATTCATGGTTATTAAAATTACATGACGGATTTAAAAGTAAGATTAACTATCTTCTTATGGTTTTCAAACCAATTTAGAATTTATGAAAAAGGCCACTTTACTTCTTATGGTTGTTGTATCTGCCATGGGCTGTGCACAAGTCGATACCTTTAAAAAAGCGGTTGACTCCCTTTTCGAAGATTTCGACCATTTAGAAACCCCAGGCTATGCCGTTGGGATTTCAAAAAAGGGTAAGGTGATTTATGAAAAGGGATATGGCTCTGCCAACCTTGACTATAATCTTCCCATTACTGCACAAAGCAAGTTCAGTATTGCTTCTGTCTCTAAACAATTTACAGCAGCTTGCATAGCATTGCTCATATTGGACGGGAAACTATCACTGGAAACAGCGGCAAGTGATTTTATTCCTGAGCTAAAGAAATACGACGATACCATTAAAATCAAACATCTCGTATACAACACAAGTGGAATTATAGACTATCATCGCCTGCCCAGAGCGGATGGTAAGTCTTGGATTACCTTTAATTATTTTGACGTCGATGAATGTATCCAGACCTCCCTTAAAGAAGGTACTTTACAATTCACACCGGGCCAACGATGGGATTATTCGAATGTAAATTTTATGTTGCTCAGTAAGATTGTTGAAAAAGCTAGCAAACAACCGTTCAGCACATTTGCAGAACAACGTCTTTTTCAGCCACTGGGTATGAACGATACCTTCATTCATGATGATATCACGGTTATCGTAAAAAATAGAGTGACGCCCTACAATATTCGAAATCAGGAATATATTGAAGGTTACGCTACATATGGGGTCAACTTAAAAAATCAAGGGGACTATATTCAACATCATCGCAATTCTCCCCACTATGGAGGTAGTGGTGTAATGACGACTGTTCAAGACCTTTTGCTGTGGGCCAACAATATGAAACATCCCGCAATAGGCGGGCAAAAATTTTATGATATTATGCATGCAACACCGCAATTCGAACATGACCGAAACAATCAGGCATTCGGACTCCATATTGATGATTTTAAGGGAAGAAAAACAGTTTCATGGGACGGAGGCGATTGGGGAATTAGCTCACAGTTGTTACGCTTTCCTGAGCAGGATATTGCTATAGTAGTGCTTTCGAACCTTGGTGCGGGAGAGGCGTACCGAAAGGTAAATGAAATAGGAACGATATTGATTGACCACGGTATAGTTGAATAGTAAAATAATGGGAGGTTGCTTTTGCTTTAGAAGGAATAAGAGGATATCTCTCGAAATGATGTCTATGATACAATCAAATCACCACTTAATCCGTGTTATCCCTTAGATAGGTTACATAACTCCTTAGAAGTATGATTCGTACATCTTTTAAGGCATTAAAGGTCTTGAAATAGCCATTTAAGAATTAAATCAGAATTATAAAATAGAAAGGAAGTCCAACAATTGGATTGAACTTCCCCTTATTGTGAAAGCCCTGAATGGGATAATATCGATTAGAACTAAAAGCCTATCTAGTACGTTCTCAATCGGATACCGTAATGACAAAGACGGTTTCTCTGGTTGATAGTGCTAGTTTAGTTATATGTATTGGTTAATAATGTTTTCAAATAGTTCTTGCTTTCCGCTTTCCAAAGGTAATTCCCCATTTTCCATTGCTATTTGATAGAGATCTGTAAAGGCTAACTTACCAGTCTCAAAATTGTTACCAAGACCTTTGTCAAACGAACTATATCGCTTTTCTACCAAACTTTGGTAAGGTGATGAGGTTAAAATTCGATCGGCGATAAGCAGGGCTCTTGCGAAATTGTCCGCTCCCCCGATGTGACCCAAGAAAATGTCTTCAAGGTCAGTGGAATTACGTCTTGTCTTGGCATCAAAGTTGATTCCGCCCCCTTGTAGCCCACCTGCTTTTAAGAACACTAACATCGCTTCAGTGGTTTCCATGATATTATTTGGAAATTGATCGGTGTCCCATCCATTTTGGTAATCACCACGATTGGCATCGATACTCCCAAGCATGCCTGCATTGGCAGCAACCTGTAATTCGTGTTGCATGGTATGCTGCGCTAAGGTGGCATGATTCACTTCAATGTTAATTTTAAAATCATCGGCCAGACCATAAGAACTTAGGAAGCCAACGACCGTGGCGCAATCAAAGTCATACTGATGCTTAGTAGGTTCCATGGGTTTGGGCTCAATAAAGAAATTTCCTTTAAAACCATTATTTCTGGCATAGTCCCTGGCCATTCCCAAAAAACGTCCCAAATGGTCCAACTCCCGTTTCATGTCAGTATTCAATAGCGACATATACCCTTCACGACCGCCCCAGAAAACGTAATTTTCACCTTTGAGTGCTATGGTGGCATCCAAGGCAAGTTTAATCTGTGCCCCGGCCCGTGCTAAAACATTAAAGTTTGGATTGGTTGCGGCCCCATTCATGTATCGAGGGTGCGAAAAGCAATTGGCCGTACCCCAAAGGAGTTTAACCCCTGACGCCTTTTGTTTCTCTTTGAGGTATTCTGTTATGAATTGCAGACGGTTTTCAGATTCTTTTAAGGTTGACCCTTCGTCGATTAAATCGAAATCGTGAAAACAATAGTAGTCGAACCCCATTTTTGTAATAAACTCAAAGGCGGCATCCGCTTTTTCCTTGGCGGCAATCTTTACGTCTGAATTCGTCGCCCATGGGAACACTTTGGTGCCAGGGCCGAAGGGGTCTCCACCCGTATTACAAAGGGTATGCCAATAGGCCATGGCGAATTTGAAGTGTTCTCGCATCGTCTTACCGGCAACCACTTTATCTGCATCGTAATACTTATAGGCTAACGGGTTATCCGAGTCCTTCCCTTCATATGAAATTGCTCCAATTCCCTTAAAATATTCCTTTTCGCCAAGTGTAATCATAGTGTATTTGGTTTTAGTTGTTGTTTCAATATTGTTCTCCATTTTAGATAGGCTTCCTCATATGTTGCCCTTTCTATTTGCGGAGAATACGTTGTAATCATATCATTGGCCAGACTATTTTTATCGAGACGCATCAAATCGTTTTCATAAAGCGAACTTGCCCTCGCGGCACCTACCGCCCCTGTGGTATGGTATACCTCTATTTCAGATCCGGTTAGGGTCGCAATGGTTTTCGAAAAAATAGAAGAGCGAAATAGGTTGTCATTGCCAACGCGCATGATTTTTAATTTGACCCCGTCGTCTTTTAAAAGGTTCATTCCATACACAAATGCGAAGGCAATACCCTCCAAACTTGCCCTGCAGAGGTGGGCCTTATGATGTTTGTTCAAATCAAGATGCTGAATGTGTACCCCTAGATTATGGTTGTTCAGCATCCTTTCAGCACCGTTACCAAAGGGAAGAATACAAAGGCCTTCACTTCCTACGTTGATTTTATCTGCAAGGGTATTCATCTCATCATAAGAGGCCACGGCCAGATTCTTCTGCATCCACCGATAGAGAATTCCAGCACCATTGATACAGAGAAGTTTACCGATTCTTGGTGCTTGGGGGCTATGGTTGACATGCGCAAAATTATTAACCCGTTCACTTTCTTGTACAGATAAACTATCGGTAACCGCATAGACCACACCTGATGTACCTCCGGTAGCCGCAATTTCACCAGGTTCAAAAACATTTAAGCTTAAGGCGTTGTTGGGTTGGTCGCCTGCACGATATCCTAAAGAAGCACCTTTCATTAGACCAGTCGCTTTAGCAGCTTCTGCCGTTACTTTGCCCTGTTGGGAAAATGTATCCACTAATTCTGGTACCAAATCCCTATGAATTCCGAAGTGTTGTAACACCCATTCTGCGGTTTGCTCTTCCTTAAAATCCCATAGAATGCCTTCTGAGAGTCCTGAAATAGTAGTGGTCATTCGACCCGTCAACCGGTATGCGATATAATCTCCCGGAAGCATAAACTTGTATGTTTTCTTATAGATGTCCGGTTCATGTTCTAGAACCCATTTTAATTTTGACGCTGTGAAATTTCCGGGTGAGTTGAGCAAGTGTCTTTTACAACGTTCCACACCTATTTGTTGATAGGCATTCTGTCCAATTTCGACAGCCCTGCTATCACACCAAATAATGGATTTTCGAATGGGCTTTCCATCATTGTCCACCAACACCAATCCATGCATTTGGTAAGCAATACCAATATTTACAATCTGTTCTGGGGTAATATTTTGAGAAGCTATTAATCGCCGTGTTGCAATACAAATGTGGTTCCACCAATCGTCTGGATCTTGCTCTGCCCAACCGGGTTTTAGGGCATCCATTCCCATTTCGACTTCCGGTTCTTGAATTACCGAAACGACTTTACCCGATTCTTTTTCGATCAATGCAGCTTTTACGGAAGAACTTCCTATATCATAACCAATGGTGTATTGCATTCAGATTTTACTTTAAGAACAACCCTAAAATAGGTAATACGTTTGGTATTGCATCGAACTTTTCAAGACGGCGTGTAGAAAAAAGAGAATTTTCCAACTAAAAAATGAATTTGAAATATTTCTAGTACACCTTCATCAAAAAGTTGGAAAAGAAACAACAAAAAAGGTAAGGTGAAAAGATGAATTGTTTTGGGTGGTTTAAAGACAATAATTATTGTGTTTTCAGGGAAAACCCCTAGAAATACTTTCGGGTAAATTCATGTAGAAATCCATCAGCTTTCCGTCAGAACTTCGCTTTAAGATGAAATAAGATGATAAAGTTTGATCAATACTACGTTGCTAAATTCATACTCCAGGTATTATCGTTATTATGCATTACAACTGGTTCAGCGCAGCAAGATAATGTGATAACGTACCCTCAATTGGGGCTTTCGTTTGAAATACCCATGGGTTGGTCGGGTCAAGAAATTGACAACGGATATCTTATGGCAAGTGATGTAACACCTGGCTTTATATTGGTTACCACTCATGATTTATTTGATATGGTATCTATACAAAAAGAGTTGTCCCAAAAATTCGAGATAGGACCAAACAGCATATTGTTTCCTATTGGAGCGTTTGAAACCATTAACCCAACCATGGTGGCAAACACTTTTACTGGAACAATTTCGGGCAATAAAGCCAAAGCCTTTATTTGTGGGATTTTGAATGAATACGGACTAGGCCTCACCATAATTGGTGCTGCGAATGAAACACTGTTTTCAAACGGACTAAGGGAAAAAGCCTTGGAAGTCGCCCAATCCGCTTACTTCGAACAAAACACCCAAGAAAACAGTAAAACTGTTCAAGGTTCAGAAGCATTGGATTGGGTAGAAAAATTCAGCAACTGTCGATTGACCTATATGGAATCGCATAGCTCTTATGGTACAGGAGGCTATGGCAAAAAGATAAAAATCGATTTATGCGGGCAAGGCTATTTCAATCATTCGTCCTACAACAGTATGAGTGTTTCCGGTGGTAATTATAATGGAGGCTATGGCGGCACAAAAAATGGAGCGGGAACGTGGGCCATGGTAGAACAGGGCGGAAAGATTGTACTTCAGTTAACCTTTTACAATGGAGAGGTCTATGAATACGCGGTGACCGTGGATAAAGATGACAAGACCTTTTTAAATGGAAAACGCTATTTTAGGGTATACAGTGGGGACTATGGTCCCAATTGTGGGTGATTATTGAACAGGTTTTCGGAAAATTATAATTCTTACTCATTACCAACTAAACTATGAAAGTCCTCTTTTGGTTTCTTTTTCTATTTTTTTCTAGTACCGCTATTCTTGGGCAAGATAGTATTCAAGTGCAGAACTTGTTAGATGAGGCGTACGGTTATGAAAATTCAGACCCTGAAAAAGCACTTGATATATATAAAAAATCATATGAATTAAGTCTTGAGATAGAGTATTATCTCGGGGCCTTTAAATCATTGAATTATAGTGGTATAGTATATTCCAATTTGATTGCTCATGATTCTGCATTATATTATTACAATGAATCACTTAAGTATGTAGAACTAGCAAATTATCCTAAAGGAAAAGCGACAACACTTATTAATGCAGGAAATGTATATAATTACATTGGTGATTACGATAAAGTGGTAGAAAATTACCTTGAAGCAATTCAAATTGCTGAAAAATTGCATGATAGTACTTATGTAGCTATAACATATCAAAATCTTGCATCTGTATATTTATCTTTAGAAAAAAATGACAGAGCCAAGGATTGTTTTTATAAAGCACTGCAGTTTGTGCCAAAAGATGATTTACAATCCCTTGGTATTCTTTATGGCGATTTGGGTTTGTCTGAAATAAAAACAGGGTCACTTTCAAAAGCATTAACCTACTTTACCAAAGCAGACAGCTTGTCCAAACTAACTGATAGTAAAACCTTAAATTTCTATGTAAAAAGGAATTTCGGTGAATATCACATTTTAAAAGAGTCTTATGATAAGGCCATTATTTATTTGGAACAATCTTTGGCAATCAATAGTGAACTTAATAACGGTTATTTTAAAGCAGATAACCTAATCAAATTAGGAGAAGCTTATTATGGGTTAGTGAATTATGACAAAACCAATACATACTTAAAACAGGCCTTAGAGATAGGAAGAAAAAACCATCTCAAAGAAATACAAGAACGAACTTACTATTTCTTAGCAAAAATAGCCTATGAACAAAGTCTTTATCAAGAGGCGTATGATTATCTGAACTTACAAAAGATATTTCAGGATTCAGTCTTAAATGAGACCTATTTGGACCAGATAAATTTTTACGAAAAAAGATTTGAAACCAAACAAAAAGAGGCAGAAATCCGTGAACAAAAGTTACAACTTGAAAAGCAAGAGAACACCATTCTAAAAAAAGAGAATGAAAAGACACTTGCCTTTGCTATTGGAGGATTTTTGGTAGTAGCCCTTATATCTTTGGGTCTGCTTTTTAAACAGCGACAAAGGGCGAAGGTAAATGAAATTTTAGCTTTGGAGACCAAACAGGAAGTTGTAAAACTTGAAGCGCTTATTGATGGTGAAGAAAATGAACGCAATCGTCTGGCCCAAGATTTGCATGATGGTATCAATGGGGATTTGGCGGTTATCAAATACAAAATCAGTAGTATCGGTCAACAAGACCTTAGCCCTAAGGAAAAAGAAGATTATGGGGAGGCCTTGAATATGCTTGATAACGCGGTCGAACAAGTACGGAGAATCTCCCATAATTTGGCACCCCCCTCATTATATCGTTTTGATTTAACAGAGGCCATTGAACAATTCTGTCTCAAACAAAATACGCTGCAAAAGGTAAAGATTAGCTTTCAACATTTTGGGAATAGGGTCAATCTAAAAAAGGAAAATGAGACGGCCATTTATCGCATCGTACAAGAGCTTATCAACAATATCTTCAAACATGCCGAAGCATCGGAAGCAATGGTACAAATAAACAATCATGGCGATACTCTTACCCTTACCGTTGAAGATGATGGAAAGGGCTTTGATATCGCCGACAGTGCTAACGGTATCGGATTACAAAATATTCAGTCGAGGGCCGATTTCTTAAAGGCTGAATTGGATATTGATTCCAATGATCAGGGAACCACTTTTCAAATAGCGATTGACCTGAACAAAATAAATGAAACATGATTAAGGTAGCGGTTCTTGATGACCACAACATGGTACTTAAAGGTATCGAAAGCATGCTGGAAGGTGTTGAAGATATCGCCGTAACCGCAACCTATACCTTGGGCAAACAGTTGTTGGGTGAGATTGATGTTGAGGTCCCAGATGTATTGTTATTGGATATTAATCTGCCTGACCTCAATGGCATTGACATCTGTAAAAAACTTTTAAAAAAATATCCAAGATTGTCGATCTTGGCCTTATCGAATTATAGTGAAGCTGGGTTTATCAAAAATATGCTCAGAAATGGAGCCAAGGGGTATCTGCTGAAAAATACGGGCAAGCCAGAATTGATTACAGCCATCAAAACTGTTTACCATGGTAAGCAATACCTACCTCTAGAAATTAAAGATATTCTGTTGAACGATAGTATTGGTAATTCCAATATGTCTTTCATTCCGAAATTGACAAGACGCGAAAAAGAAGTTTTATCTCTTATCGTCAAAGAACATACGACACAAGAGATATCTGAAAAACTCTTTATCAGTCCGAAAACAGTAGAAAGCCATCGCAACAACCTTACCCAGAAATTGGGGGTAAGAAACACGGCTGGGCTCGTGCGAGTTGCTTTGGAAAAAGGCTTGTTAGGCTAAGGCTTTCTACAAATTTCTTCACCTATTCTTTCACAAGATTGCGTACGGTAAAACGCGTTGGAAAGCGTTGAAATCAATTCCTTGACCCAATATCAGGGAAAACACCTAGAAAGAAATACAGGGAGTTTCATGGATAAACAACCCATTGGTTGACAATACTTTAGTGCTATAGAAAATAAGATAAATCATTAAAGAATTTCAATCATGAGAACAACAAATTTAAAACTGAAGTATTTTTTCATTGCAAGTATTGTAGTATTGGCTTTATCCTGTAGTGCCGAAGATGGAATGGATGGAATGGATGGAATGGATGGTGCGCCAGGAGTTCAAGGTGAACAAGGATTGGCGGGTCAAGATGGGGCTGATGGACAAGATGGCGTAGATGGCGTAGATGGACAAGACGGTGAAGATGGTGTAGATGGGCAAGACGGTGAAGACGGAGTTGACGGTGAAGATGGCCAAGATGGAGCTGATGGAAATGCCAATGTAAATGCTTATACATTTGACATATCAAGCATATCAGGAACAACATATGGGCAGAATATTCCAGAATTAACGCTATCTGTTATTGACGATGACGTAGTTCTTGGCTATGTAAAACGAAATAATAATTGGTTTCAGTTACCTGCAATAGGAAATTTTCTTCCTTTTAGTATATCTGCCGATATGACTCCAGGATTTTATATTCTTGATTTTGTTGATCTTGTGGATGGTAGCAATTTTACCATCTCTGCTGGTGACCTTGATCTTTTAAAGGTGGTCGTCATTGAATCCAATAGCAACACAATGGGCAAAAACGGTCACCCTGACTTTTCAAAGATGACTTACTTTGAAGTAATGGATTATTTAGGACTTGACTATTAAATCAAATTCCAGTTGGCAGAACTAACTGTAAAAATTTTGCTCGGACTTGACACTTCAGTTTTAAAACTTACCCGTTTTAGACCACTCTGACAATCAATTCACTCTCAGTCCGACAGATTTGAATCCAATAAATTACCGGTTAATTTTCAATCATTGTATTATGTATCCTAAAGTTACCTTACTTTATTTGTTAATAGCAGCCATATTCTTTATCTCCTGTTCCAATGATGACGGCGTTACGCTTGAACCCGTGCAAGAAGAACCGGACACCCCGGTAGATACCACACCCGTGCTGACCATTACCGATCTTACGGAGTCGATAATGGAAAATCCTGAAGATGAGAGTGTATTGGCACAGTTTGCGGTCACCCAAGAAAATCTTGACCAGCCTTTGGCCTTTGAATTGTTGAATGTTTCCCGTGAAAACGCACTTTCGGTTAACAATCAAGGTGAACTTGTGGTTGAAGATGCCTCTGCTTTTGACTTTGAACGTCTCGAACTGATAACTGGTGAGGTGCGGGTGACCTCGGGCCAACTCTTCCAAAATGCCAGTTTTACCTTGAATATTTTGGATGTTCAAGAAGATGCTGTACCCTTTATCACCCGGAGGAATGTTGAGGGCAATAATATTACTGTACAATTACCCCTATATACGGGTTCACCAGAAGACCCTACGGAATATAATTTTGTGGTGGAATGGGGTGAAGAAAGCGACCCTGTACTGGTCACCTCTCATGATGACCCCGATGCGCGACATGAATTTGATGCTGGTGGTATCAAAACGGTGACGATTACGGGAACCTTAAAGGGGTTTAGTTTTGGAGAAGAAGGTTCTTCTAATGATGAGTTTATCGATGTTGTACAATGGGGGGATGTTCAATTAGGCAATGCAGGCGAACATTTTTCTTTTTGTCGAAATCTGGAACGCTTTACGGCCCAGGACACACCAATTCTAAAAGAAGTTACTAACATGAGCGAAATGTTTGAAGCGGCTCGTGTGTTTAATGGAGACTTATCGGATTGGGATGTCTCCAATGCCATTAGAATGGAAGGGATGTTTGGAGGAGCAGAGTCCTTTAATGGCAATATTTCAGGTTGGGACGTCTCAAAAGTGACCAATATGCAAGATATGTTTGACGATGCAGTCACCTTTAATCAAGACCTTAATGATTGGGACGTTTCTAGGGTGACGACAATGGAGGAGATGTTTGTTGGAGCAACTTCCTTCAATGGTAATATTTCTGATTGGGATGTATCTAGCGTCACAACAATGGAACTAATGTTCTTTTCGGCGGTTTCTTTTAATCAAGATATCTCCAATTGGGATGTTTCATCAGTGACCACTATGCAACTGATGTTTTGGGAAGCATTACTGTTTAATCAAAATTTAATGAACTGGAATGTTGCCAACGTTACCGATATGGAGTCCATGTTTGAGAAGGCCACCTCATTTAATGGTGAAATTTCAGGTTGGGACGTTTCCCAGGTAACTGATATGAGCCAAATGTTTCGAAATGCAATTTCCTTTAACCGTGATATGCCCAATTGGAATACCATAAATGTTGTGGATATGGAAAACATGTTTGATAATGCTACTGTATTCAACGGCGATATTTCAGGTTGGGATGTCTCCAATGTCACCGACATGGGCGATATGTTCAGAGAAGCCAAGGCGTTTAATGGAAACCTTTCCAATTGGAATGTTTCCAATGTAACCGACATGAGACGAATGTTTTATCTGGCCGTTGATTTTAATGGTGATATTTCAAATTGGGATGTTTCTTCGGTAACCACTATGAGTGAAATGTTTTTTACAGCCAACACTTATAACCAAGACCTCTCCAATTGGGATGTTTCCAGTGTGATTAACATGTCAGGCATGTTCAATACGGCTTCAAGCTTTAATAGTGATGTCTCAGGATGGGATGTGTCTTCCGTGAATAATATGAGCAATATGTTCTCCTCGACGGGCGCCTTTGGCGGGGACCTCTCCCAATGGAACGTTTCCAACGTCACCAATATGGATTCTATGTTTTCTGGTGCTAGTTCTTTTAGCGGGGACCTCTCCCAATGGGATGTCTCATCGGTAACCAACATGAACGGCATGTTTGCCCTAGCCCCTTTTTTTAATTCGAGCATTAGCAACTGGGATGTTTCTAAAGTGGTCGATATGCGGGTGATGTTCAATCGGGCCAGTAGGTTTAATCAAGATATTTCCAGTTGGGATGTTTCCAATGTGACCGATATGTTGGGTATGTTTTTTGAAAGCACGCTCTTTGACCAAGACCTTTCCGATTGGAACACGGAAAATGTAGTGGAATGCTCCAGTTTTGGTTTACGTTCAGGTCTACAACCGCAACATCTCCCTACAAGGGGTGTCTGTTTCAATTGATTAATGGAGTATCGTTCTAGATAGAATACGGCGTATTTCTGTTTTGAGTTCCAGTAAAAAATCCATCACTTCAGTGGTGGATTTTCTATTTTATGATACTATAATATTCCTTTAAGATAACATTGTTTTGGCTCCTTGGTTTGATCCCACGTTTGCAACAATGAATAGAAATAGTCATATCTTATAAGCCAAGATTATTATTTTACAAGTTCCGGTAAACCCTAGCCTTTTAAAGAGCAAGTTGATATTTCATGGTATTAAAGAATAAGATTGGTTGGAAAACCGCTGCCGCCTTGGTCATCTCCAATATGATTGGTACGGGCGAATACACAAGTTTGGGCTATCAATTAGTGGATATCCAAAACAGTTGGAGCATCGTATTGCTTTGGGTGTTGGGAGGCCTTTTCGGACTCATTGGTGCTTTTACCTATGCCGAACTGGGCACTAATTTCGATGAATCCGGTGGTGATTATATTTTTCTTTCCAAGCTCATTCATCCACTAGTAGGTTATGTATATGCCTGGATTTCGTTGACCGTAGGTTTTGCAGCACCCATTGCCATTTCAGTGATGGCCATGGAGAGCTATTTGAACCCAATAAATCCTGCACTGTTCAATGAATGGTTTGGCGTTTTGGTAATCTTGATTTTGACGGCAGTACATTCTTTTAGCGTGGGCCAAAGTGAACGGTTTCAGAACCTTTCAACGGCGGTTAAAATAGGCTTTGTACTCATTTTGATCGTATTGGGGTTCAGCTTATTGCCCCAACAAGAAAATGCATTGGATTTTAGCAGTTCATGGCAAGGTGAAGTCCTTCTTCCGGGCTTTGCAGTATCCTTGCTGTATGTGACCTATGCCTATACCGGTTGGAATTCGGCCGCTTATATTGTCGACGAGATAGAAGACCCCCGCAGAAATTTACCCAAGGCACTATTGATAGGTACGATTTTGGTCACTGT
>JBHJJC010000012.1:0-5837 GCA_050042945.1 Croceivirga sp. | reverse complement strand
AGCTTTCCAATAAATTGCGCGTTTCTCGAAAGGAGTGCTACCACAGGCATTGGCACTACTTGCATAAAGATTGGCAATCAACAGATATGCCTTACCATTGGCCGAGTTGGCATTGATGGCCTTCTGGGCATAATTTCTTGCTTGAGACTTGCTGTTCTTCCGCACAATGGTAGCTACTTTATATAGAATATTTGACTTTCTGTAGGTATCGGCTTCTAGCTCAACTGCTTTATTAAAGTCAGCGATAGCACCACTATTATCACCACTCTTTGCCTTAAGGGTACCCAAATAAACATATACGTCTGCCGATGGATCTAGCTCAGCCTGCACCTCTACCATTTTGCTAAATAGAGGGTCATCAGTACACTCTTTTGAAAACATACGACCCACTGCTCGCTTCACCCAAGTGACATCGCTTTTCTTGGCCTCAAAACTTTTCTCGTATAACGGAATCAAGTTACCACAGTCGGCCAAAGCACCGAGTTTTGAATCTATACTACCGGCTATCTTTCCGTAAGACTCAGAGTTCACTGTCGCTGCCTTTTTTTGTCTTTTTTCTTTTGAAGTCAATGCCGTACCTGCATCTTCTTTGGCCAATATTTTACCAAGAATACCAGTTAACTTCTTATTTTCTTCTTCGACTTTTTCGGTGACATCGTCATAGGTGTCAAAAACCGTTTGCAGATCTTTCTTTCCGGCGTTGTGCAAATCAACCAATGAAGAAAAATATAGATATAGTGCCTTTGGATTCTTAAAGTTGGCTTTGTCTTCTTTGAAGGCAGTATCCAACATATTGAACAATTGGTCATCAGAAGCCATTTTTTGGTCGTACATCAATAATGCCTTATCAATAGCAACTCCGGCTTTCGGAAACTTTGTTGGAAAATATTTGAGGCTACTATCAAAAAGGGTCAATAAATCTTGAATGAAACCATCTTTGTCAGCACCGGAGGAATTCTTGATCTTATATTTCAATATTCTTTCTCCTAGAGAGAAGTTTGCTTTATTAATGTCAGGGCAACTTTCGTAAACCATTTTCCAAGGTTCGTACGCTGCGTCATAATTTTTTACTTTGGCATGCTCTGCATAAATAGATAAATTGGTCATGCATTCTGGATTCTGTGCCTGGGCGATACTCAATCCCATTGACATTATCACCGCAATCATCATCAAGTATAGTTTCTTCCTCATTTTACTAAATTTAAAGTGGTTAATGTACAAATTTTTGGAGTTAAACCCCTATTATGGTTGGTTTTAAGAACTGGATTTATTAATTCTTTTATTTTTTCGGTCTTAGTTTATTTTTCGTTTAATGAACCAACGGTCATTTAAAGAAAGTCCAATACTTATGTTCATATAACTTTCTTCCAAAAGTCCATCAGCCCGGGTGCCCCTTCTTCCCAATTCAAAACCAAGGTTTAGATTAGAGAATCTATCGGTACCTGTTCCTACTATCGGTACACCGAATCCAAAAGTTATGCCAAAGTTGTTGATTTCCCTTCCGCTTACCACTAGACCCGTTTCTTCATAGCGTAATCCAGCGCGATAGGTGACTCTATTGAAAATTCCTGAAAGTGCAGCGAAATTAGTAATGTAATATCCGCCCAAAGCCATTGTTGTGGCATCGGCATAGGAAACATTTTCTTGAGCCAAAAATGCATTTTCAAAAGAGCTCAATTGCTGAAATGCATATTCACCGCCAATAAACCATTTCGTTTCTTCGCCCCATCCAAGACCCAAGGTGTACCGGGTAGGAATTTTGAGCTCAGTATTTTGAAGGCCCTCTGCTGCCAAGTCTACATCAAACACCTCAATTTGGCCCTGGGTCTGGGAAAAAGAACCAATACTTCGGGTATTTTTAGAGACCAAATTAATTTGGGTATCTGCTCCGAGATAGGTTAATAGGGTATATTTTTCTTTTATGGTCGGCGTATACGTTCCGCTGAAATTAAAGTCAAATCCATTGATTCTAGATTCCCTATTATCAAGGGTTCCCAACTGAACCCCTTGAGTCGTTTCAGATCGGTTATACTGCAGGGTTCCAAAGTTAAAATTAGCTGTAGCACCGAAAGCAATATTTTTTATGGGCTCATAGCCCACAGAAAGAAAGACTTTATTCAGCCCACCTCTTCCCGTAAATACGTTTCGCACCGTATCTTGTGCTGCATTTGGGGTTTCACTAACCAAATCGTACCCTACCGAGGTTAAAGGCTGTATGCCAAAACCAATACCTGCCTTGGGGGTTATCGGAAAAGCCACCGCCAAATAGTCTAGATTGGTCACTGAAGTACGTTGACGCTCAAAATTGTCTTGCAATCTAAGCTCGCTATGGGAAATTCCAGCCGTGTAGGCAGTCAGACGTAATTTCGAGAAGGCCGCTGGGTTCCGCAGATTAATATGGATGCTATCACCGTACATTTGAAGTCCACCCATTGCCCTGTTATCAATGGTACCCTTATTTCGGATATCGCCTACACCAAAATTTGAATAAGGAGAAATTGTACCGTTTTGAGCGAATATACCCAAAGAAGAAAGGCATACCAGCGCTATCAAAAAGTTTTTGATCATTTATCGTTTATTGTATTCCAACAGGTAATTCAAGCCCTCCAACAGGAATTTAGAATGGGCAAATATGGAATTTTTTAATCGTTTGGCAAAAAAATGGGAATCTCCGCCTGTTAAAATAACTGTTAAATGTTCAAAGCGATTTTTATACTGTTGAATCGTACCATCCAACTCATGAAGAATTCCCTGGAATACCCCATTTTGCAAGTTGCTTTTTGTTGTATTACCAATAAAGTCGTCGGGGAATTCAGATGCTACCAAAGGAAGTTTGGCCGTTTGTTCGTGCATGGCCTGGAATCGCATTCGTAGGCCCGGTGAGATAGCTCCTCCCAGATATTCACCTGAATCGTTCATTAGGTCATATGTGATGCAGGTGCCCATGTCAACAATCAAGGTATTGCCTTTATGATTATGATAAAATGCAGCGGTAGCGAGGGCGATTCGATCCATACCAAGGGTCTGCGGCGTGGCGTACTTATTTTTAAAGGGAACAATAGACGTATGGGAGAGTACATGAACCTTACAAAAAAGTGAAAGTACCTCATAATGCTTTTTGTCCAGGTGACCGACCGAAGAGATCATAGCATCAGTTATCTGAGGATAGATTTCAAACAATTCCCTACTCTTTGATAAAAATTGTTCGGGCTCAGCACTTTGGTCGATGAGCAGTCTTTTTCTATCAAAAACGGCGTATTTGATTCTTGTGTTACCAATATCAACGATGAGGTTCATGGGTTAAAGATCGTGAAAGCAAGCGCTACAGAAAAAAAGCTTTGGCTTTTTAGACGAATACTTTGCAAATCTCGAATTTGAAATTATATTTGCACCCGCCTTAAGACAAGGCACAAGGGTACCTTAGCTCAGTTGGTAGAGCAACGGACTGAAAATCCGTGTGTCCCTGGTTCGATTCCTGGAGGTACCACTGAAGAAACTCGTAACATACTATAAACAGTAGCGTTGCGAGTTTTCTGTTTTTAGTAGGGTGCTCCAGAGGGTGCTTGTAATGAACTTCGAAGAAATATTATCCTTTCTGACTAATTAAAAATACGAAGTTTCGCCGTCGCCGCCAATTAAGTTAGACCAACTACATACTTGTTCCGTAAACGAAAAATCAAAAACCTCAAAAAGCAAATCTGATTTTGGAACAACCCAAATAAATTGGTAGGGGGTACTAAAAAAAATAGATTTATAACAACCAATTTTGCACTGGTCCATACAGATACAATGACTTTGATTATAATCTGTTCTCTTCATTTTGACTCCTTTACAATGGCATTTAAAAATTCATACACATTAAAAGAAGGCATTGCTTGGGTGATACAATACGAAAGTGCCGTTTTTGTATCTGGGCAATAGCCAATATACGTTCCGTAAAATCCATAGTGCCCATAAAAGATGTGACCATCGTAAACGGATTGATAAACACCCAATCCATAAGGTAAATGGTTCTCATTGGTCTCTTCTACTGCTATCATTTTTTGCAAAGACCGTTCTGAGATAAGCTTACCCTCAAAAAGGGCGTTGATAAAAGTGACTATATCTTGATGTGTACTTACCAATCCACCTCCAGACCAATCAAATGAGGTGTTTATATCATTGAAATCGATGGTACCTACATATTGATGTAGGCGACTTTCTGTGGTTTCAGTTTTCTCATAAAACTCGAAATAAGTGTCCTTTAAATGTAATGGACTTATAATGCGGTCACGAATGGATTGAGACAATGACTTTTGGTCCAATTTTTCGATTAGTAGACCCAACAGCGTATAGTTCATATCGGAATAATGCCAACCTTCCCCAGGTTCAAATTTGGCTTCTTTGTTGAGGCCATATTCAAAATATAAATCCACCACATCTTTAGGTTGATAATGTTGCTGCGGATTACTCATTAAATGCTCGAAAAAAGCCTCTTGTTTGTCATTGAATATATCTGCCAATCCACTTTTATGGGACAATAGTTGTTCTATGGTGATGAATTCCGCAAAAGCTGAATTTTCATGAGAATGAAATTCATCTAGCCTTAGATATTCGATTTCGTTCAGATATGGATATATCTTATCTGCAAGATGCAGCTTCCCTTCTTCCTGCAATTGTAAAATAATGGTCGATACAAACAATTTAGTACTGCTTGCAATTCTGAATTGGTCGGTTACCCTTAAAGCATCACCATTTTTCTCACGTTTGCCAATAGCTTCGCTCAATACTATATTTCCTTGTCTTTCGATAACTATTGACATCCCATAAACAGGATTCTCAGTACTATCATCCAGTTTTTCTTGTAAAAGTGTGGATGTCGCCTGAGCATTACTTATTGTAGGGAGTAACGTTAAAAGTATAATAAGTGTTCTCATAACAAATTATATGATATAGGATTTTAAATATCCTTGGTTTTGAAAACCAAGCTTGCTATAGATAGGTGACCCTAATTTTGAAGCCACCAAATGGACTTGCTCACTTTTGTTTTTGATGGAATTATGCAATAAATGCGACGTCATAGCTTTGCCTAGGCCCAAGCCCCTGTAGTTCTTTTTTAATCCAATCATGTGAAGTCCAGAGTCTTCATTGGAATCTAAAAATAGGATACCACAACTTATGTAATCGTCTTTGTACCTGCCGATAAAAAGTTGCACCCTATTTGCCCCAAGAAGTCCAAAAAGAGAAGATGGGTAAATGGTATATCCGAAAGCTTCTGAAGCAATATTGGCAAATATTTTAATTTCTTCTCGATTCCTGACGCTGTGAATGTTTTTGGCTACTGAAAACGACATAGAAGGTTTCAATAATAACGTCATTCCATCTACGACCGACCTCATTTGGAAACCATTTTTTTCCAGCTCTTTCCCAATTTCGTCGCCATCTTCCACAGCAACTGAATGAGGCATTCCTTTTAATTGGATTGTTTGCTTCAACAGTTTAACATTAAGGTGCGACAAATCAAATATTCTGGAGGGCCAAGTAAAGTCTTCCGCCGAAAAAGTGGAATAACCACCATCCCGACGAAAGAAATTTCCAGCTTCACCAAGAAATTCCCAAAATTCAAATTGGTGTGCTATTGCTTTTGATTTCATTGCTCGACAAGTTCAATATTTGAAGCTTCAATCAACGCTGCAGAATCCTCATAAAAACGATACTCCTTAATCATGCCGTCCTCGACCGAGCACCATTGCGCCCAATTACTATTGAACAATTTTCCTGAGCTTTTTACCAGATGCGAAAATGCACCCTTAGCAACTACCACGTTTCCTTCAGCTTCATATAGGGTATCCACGGTA
>JBHJJC010000011.1:0-7912 GCA_050042945.1 Croceivirga sp. | reverse complement strand
CAAGACGCTACCATCTTCTAATGGCCTATCTGATTATTTTATGAAATCGAAGGGAATGCCAAACATCGCCATTATTGTCATTGATGGCCTTTCGAGCGACTATTTGGCCGACGGAAAGTTTTCAGGGTTTATGCCCTTTTTGGATTCATTGACGACGCAATCGTTGTATTGGAGCAGATTTTTATCCAACTCCACTTCTAAGACCGATGCCATAACAAACATCTTGGGTTCATTGCCACATGGTAAGAATGGATTTACAAAACTTGAAAATACCGTAAACCGTAACACCCTATTTGGAATAGCTAAGGAAAAGGGTTATCAAACCAGTTTTTATTATGGTGGAAATACTGCCTTAGATGGGTTAAATCGTTTTCTAAAGGAAGAACAGGTAGATATTGTGGTGGATAAATCCCGTTTTAATGACACCTATAAACTTCAAGACACCGATAGGGCTGGAGTGACCTTGGGATATTCTGATTTCGAACTTTATAAAAAGTGGGGGGCTTCCTATTTGCCACTAGACCAACCCAAATTGGAATGTTTTTTGAATCTGAGCACAAGCAAGCCCTTTTCATTTCCAGAGCTTTCTGAATACAGTGCCAAAGCCCAAAATATAAAAGAAAACCTACATTTTAAACCTCAGGAAGAGCGGTTCATTAAAAAAAATATTGAGCTATTTGCCGCGTTGAATTATACCGATACCGCCTTACGCTCTTTATTTGAAATGTACCAAACGACAAAAGGATATGGAAACACCATTTTTTTAATTACGGGTAGCAGTAGACCATATCTGCACAAAGATCATATTGTGCAAGAACGGCATGTCCCCTTCTTACTATTGAGCCCCTTGATGAAGCAACCCAAGGTATTTGAAAATTTGGTTTCGCACCATGATATTGCCCCTAGTATACTTCAATTGTTATCAAAAAACATGACATCAAAATATCCCAAGAAGGTGGCATGGATTGGCGATGGTTTATTAAGTCAAAATACGAATATCCTACTTCCAAAGTCAGGTGGAGGACTTAGTGCCCTTGTAAAGCACAATCATGTAATTGTTGGACGGACAGTATCAAAGATAGATGGTAATTTAACGTTACACGTTCCAGAAAAATCATTCAATGCTTTACTCAAGTCAAATCTGAAGCATTTTAAAGCTTTAAATAAGTACGTCACTACAAATGATAAAATTCTTCCTATTACAGATATCATTTTTCAAAGTGGAGGTAAGGTGATTTCTAAAGAGGAATTGGTTTGGATTTCAAGTGTCTTCAACGGAAAGAACTACGATAATGCCTATAAAATTGCAAGAGAGTTGGCCCATGACGGTAATTATGAAAAAGCATTGGTATTGGCCGAATATATTTTAGAGAAAACACCTGGTCATATCGATGCCATGATATTACAGGGTCGTATATACGCATGGAAGAAACACTTCAGCAAAGCCATCGCCATTCTGGAGGCTGCGGTTGACGAACACCCTTTTTATCATGATGCATACGCTGCTTTATTGGACGTGTACTACTGGTCGGGCAATAATGCCAGAGCGTTGCATATCTACCAAAAAATTAAGGAAAACCATATCGAGACTGTTGAACTGGTTGAGAAAGTAGAGCGTTGTATGAACCAAATCAAAGGTGCAGAAGAAACTACAAATGGCGGACGCCTTTTGGCCTTGGAAGAAAAAGATATCAAATGAAGTTTTTTATAAAATTTATAATTATAGTTGTGATAACATTCAAGGGATGGTCACAAGATATCACCGATGCTGATGCTTTTTTCTTGAAAACAAGGGATATGGCCTTTGCTGGTCATTGGAAGGCGGCTCAAGATTCACTCGAACATTTGTTTCAATCGTATCCTACATATTCAGATGCCAAAATACTATTGGGCAAGACCTATAGCTGGAGCGGAGACTATGAAAAGGCTAGAAGACATCTCAATCGTGTGACCTCTGTCGAAAAAGAAAGACGTGATGCCTGGTTGGCTGCAATAAAGAACGAACTTTACGCAAAGAATCTTAACATCGCCATAGGCTTGGCGAACAAAGCACTGGTTTACCTCGATAGAGACGATGAAATTGAACAACTCAAACTAAACTTGATTGCTGAGCTATTAACGGAAAAACCCATACAGCAAAAATTAAAAGAAGAGAATAGGGAAGAAGAAGACCTGAATCGAATTGGCGTCTCGACTGGCATAGAAATTTTTGATATGGTATTTGACCCCACCTATCAAACCTCCATAACGTATCAGAAACAAACAACATTTGGTAAGGTCTTGCCTCGAATCACGTATGCCAATCGTTTCAATACTACAGGGGCCCAATTTGATGTTGACGTATATACTACAATTTCAAAGACCTTTCACGGATACTTCAATTATGGATATTCCCCTTCTTTGATTTTTCCAAAACATCGATTGGGAATTGAAATGTACGCAGAATTGCCTAAAGCAATTGAAGTATCATTAGGTTCTAGACATATGCGCTTTGATAATGTGAATGTCTCCATTGTTACGAGCTCTTTTGGAATGTATCGTGGAAATTACTATTTATCAGCACGACCTTTTGTCTCTTTCCGCAGTGATAAACAAATAGGATTGGCCGGCACGATTTTAGCCAGAAAATATGGTAGGGATGGAAACAACTATTTTGGGGTTCGAGGCAATTATGGTTTTGATTCTGAATTGAACCAATTTATTGTTGATGGTGTACTGCTGTCAGAGACGCAACTTTTTGTAGAATCACAACAACTACAACTTGAATATCAATTCTCCAATCAAATGAATACCCATATTTACACGGTGAACGCTGGAGTGCGACGACAAGAGTTATTTTTTGCCCCCAACACCTTTTTTTGGGCCGTTTCAGCAGGTTTAAGGTATCAGTTCAATTTTTGAAAGAATTTTCTTAATTCAATTTTCACAACAAGAATCCACCAGTACACCACAAATAATTGTCCTAACATAATGTTTGCGATATGTTAGCGTTAGTGATTCAGTACCCGAATAAAACCTAATCTACGACTTATGTTATACGATACCTACGGTGAAGAATATCTTGCTTTTTTACAAGAGCTTAACGAAATCTTAAGCATGAATGAACTAGCAGAATTAGATTATCTATAATCTGTATTAAAACCTATTAGCTATGGAGAACCAAAATCAAGAAAACAGTAACTACGCTAATTTCATCAACAGTTTGAATGAAATCTTAACGAATTATGACATTAGTCAATTGAATTGTTCTTAAGTTTAAGTGTTTATCAAAAAAAAGGGCTTCATTATTCTGAAGCCCTTTTTTTATTAGCCTAAATAGCCTTTTAAAATTCTACATTTTGAACTGTGTCGGAGCTTTCGAATAGCCTTTTCCCGAATCTGTCGTACCCGTTCACGGGTCAAATCAAAGGTACTTCCTATTTCCTCAAGTGTCATCGACGGCTGTTCGCCAATGCCATAGTACAAACGTACCACATCTGCCTCTCTCGGAGACAAGGTATCCAGAGCCCTATTGATTTCGGTATTCAATGATTCATGCATCAAATCCTTGTCGGGGCGTGGTGATTCACCGGCCTTCATGACATCATAAAGGTTGGAGTCTTCCCCTTCTTTCAAAGGCGCATCCATAGAAACATGTCGACCCGTATTCTTGATGCTTTGTTTGACCTCCGTTACGGTCATATCCAACTCTTTGGCAATCTCTTCTGGTGAAGGTGGTCTTTCGTGAGCTTGCTCTAAATAAGAGAAGGTTTTCTTTATTTTATTGATGGAACCGATTTTATTCAATGGTAGACGAACTACCCTTGACTGTTCTGCCAGGGCTTGAAGAATGGATTGACGAATCCACCAGACCGCATATGATATAAATTTAAAACCCCTGGTCTCATCAAATCTTTTTGCTGCCTTGACCAACCCTACGTTTCCTTCATTGATTAAGTCAGGTAATGTGAGTCCCTGATTTTGATACTGTTTGGCAACGGATACGACGAACCTTAAGTTTGCATTGGTTAATTTTTCCAAAGCCAATTGGTCTCCTTTTTTTATACGTTGAGCCAACTCAACTTCCTCATCTGCAGTAATTAATTCAATTTTGCTGATGTCCTGTAAATATTTGTCTAGGGATTTTGATTCGCGGTTAGTGACCTGTTTAATGATTTTAAGTTGCCTCATGCGTGTTCTCGGATTTTATGTAATAATAAGTTCTCATAATACATTTTTAAGGGCGCATTTCCAAATGGAAATATGGTTTCTTTTCAAAAAATTATCAGCCATCTCATTTTCTTCGATTTAACATGATTTGTTGATAGTCTCTTAATAGTTTAGTTGATGTGTGCTTATATCCCAATTCAAAATTGCCCTAATTTTGAAGGGTTTTTTAACAATTGAATCAATTTCATCTTGAATTGGAGGAACAAAGAAAGTTTGTAAAAAAAAGTCTGTATGACTATCAACAAGAAGATTTAAAAAAAATCTTTAATGAGCTGAATACGCTACCTGATGGCAGCAATTTGCTATATCAATTACCCACGGGCGGAGGTAAAACTGTTGTTTTTTCTGAAATAACACGACGATATATTGAGATCACGAAAAAAAAGGTCGTCGTCTTGACGCATAGAATTGAGCTCAGCCAGCAGACCTCAAGAATGCTTCGTGGTTTTGGAGTGAGCAACAAAATCATCAATAGTGAGGTCAAAGAGTTGACCGATCAAGACGATTATATGTGCTTTGTTGCAATGGTTGAAACATTGAACAACCGATTGCAGGAAGACAAGGTAAAAATTAACAATATCGGATTGGTGATTATTGATGAAGCACATTACAACTCTTTTCGTAAACTATTCAAATACTTTGAAGAAGCTAATATTTTAGGCGTAACGGCGACACCATTGAGCTCAAATATCAAGTTGCCCATGAAGGACCACTATAAAAAGCTTATTGTTGGTAAATCCATTAAATCACTTATTCAAGAGGGGTATTTGGCGAAGGCCAACCTATATAATTATGATGTAAGCTTAAAAAGCCTCAAACTCGGTATTCATGGTGATTACACGGTAAAGTCCTCAGATGAGTTCTATGGTAATCACAGCATGTTAGGCAAGCTTTTGACTGCCTATGAAGAAATTGCGAAGTGCACCAAAACCCTCATCTTTAATAATGGAATCAACACTTCATATTACGTTTATGAAACCTTTAAAAAAGCAGGGTACAACGTTAGGCATTTAGATAATCGAAATTCGGCTGGAGAGCGTAAAGAAATTCTTGAATGGTTTTCAACAACCCCCGATGCCATTCTTAGTTCTGTAAGTATTTTAACTACCGGTTTTGATGAACCCACTGTGGAATCGATTATTCTTAATAGGGCAACTCGATCTTTAACCTTGTATTTTCAAATGATTGGAAGGGGTTCACGCGTATTACCAGAGAAAAATAAGTTCAATGTGGTGGATTTGGGAAACAATATTGCCCGCTTTGGCCCATGGGACGAGCCGTTGGACTGGCAAGAAATCTTCCATTTTCCAGATTTTTATTTAGAGAACATCAAGAATGATGAAGAAATAGAAAAGGAATTTATTTATGAAATGCCCGAGGAACTAAAGTCGAAGTTTTCAAAATCAGAGAACATTTATTTTGATATAAAGGCAGAATATAAAAGGGTTTTTGCCGAGGGCAAAAAGTCTAAATTGGTTCTAGAACGAAGCATAGAGCAGCATGCCCAAATTTGTGTAGAAAACAGTGAAGATGTCTTTGATGCGCGTATACTGGCCAAAGAACTTAAAGAAGAAATCCAGTTTCGGGTCAGGCAATATTCTTATTGTATCATGAACAATACCAAAAATTATAAAGAATGGCTCGAAGAGGACTATGAACGAAAACTGCGATCAAACATCTCTAAAAAGTTTGCACAGTTAATGTAAAGAATGGTCTTTACACGCTTTTTGGGTTATTGTATTAAAAGGGAGTGGGCCTTTTGAATAGATTGCTTTTAGTGATGATATGTTGAATCATAAAAGTCCGATTATCTAAACATGTCAAGAATTCTTATCATCGGCTACGTTTGGCCAGAACCGAATACTACTGCGGCAGGAAACCGTATGTTACAACTGTTGGCGGCTTTTCTTGATAAAGAACACCAGGTCATTTTCGCTTCAACCGCTTCGAAAACAAAATATTCCCATGATTTAAAGGCTATGGGAATTACTGAAAAACAGATTCGTCTAAACCATTCCGATTTTGACCATTTTATGAAAGATTTAAAACCGGTTATGGTTGTTTTTGATCGCTTTATGATTGAAGAACAATTTGGATGGCGTGTAGCCGAAGCCTGCCCAACAGCCCTTCGAATTTTAAATACCGAAGATTTGCATAGTCTAAGGGAATATCGAGAAACTTGTTTTAAAGGGCACAAGGAATGGTCAATTGACGGATGGCTGCAACAGGACAAAACCAAGCGGGAAATCGCAAGTATTTATCGGTCAGACCTTACCCTGTTGATTTCTTCATTCGAAGCAGAACTATTGAGCGAACATCTTAAAATTAACACAGAACTTTTATTGCACTTACCTTTTATGCTTCCTACATTAAGTGACAGGCAACAAAAAGACTGGCCTAGCTTTACTGAACGTTCAGGCTTTATCTCTTTTGGTAGTGGACATCATGCACCAAATCTAGACTCGTATCGTTATTTGAAAGACACGATTTGGCCTTTAATTCGCAAAAAACTCCCTAATGCCCTACTTAACGTTTATGGGGCTTACTTTCCCCAATATATTCATGAAATGCACAATCCCAAGGAGGGATTCATGGTTCATGGTTGGGTTGAACATCTTGAAGAAAAGGTTAAGCAGGCCAGGTTCTTATTGGCTCCATTACGTTTTGGAGCGGGAATTAAAGGTAAGCTTACCATGGCCATGCAAAATGGGACCCCAAGCATTACAACCCCTATAGGAGCAGAGGGAATGGGCGCACTAGATTGGCCGGGGCATATCGCAAATCATCATGACGACTTTGTAGAACAGGCCGTACAGTTATATGAGGATGAAAAACGTTGGAACGGAATGCAAGCTAGGGGTATTCAACTCATCAATTCATTTTACTCAAAAGAAGTATTGTCCAAAAAACTCTTTGGGCGTCTGGAAGTACTACGGTCTGCGTTGAAAAAACACCGTGCAACCAACTTTGTAGGGGGAATATTACAACACCAAACTATAGCTGCAACAAAGTATATGAGCAAGTGGATTGAAGAAAAAAACAAATCTAAGATGTAATGCCTTTCGTTTTTTTAAGTTTTTTTAAGCTATGCACCCCCAATTGCACCATATTGTTCTTTAAATCGTCGATGAGAATATTGGCTATATGGTCGCCACCCAGTTTCCCTAAGGCTGCGACCCCATAAATAAATGGTCTCCCGGCCAAAACAAAGTCAGCACCTAAATGCAGCGCGCGCATCACGTCAAGCCCAGAGCGTATACCACTATCAAATAGAATCGGAACCTTTCCATTAACAGTTTTCACAATTTCCGGTAGAGCATCAATTGCAGTGACCGCCCCATTAAATTGTCGCGCTCCGTGGTTGGAAACGTAAATCCCATCCAAACCAATTTCTATAGCTTTTTGGGCATCTTTAGGGTGAAGGATACCTTTTAATACCACTGGCCCTCGCCACGAATCCTTAAGTTCTTTACAATAGTCCCAATTTAATGTTCCGCCTAATCGATTACCTACAAAACCACTGACAAACTTCATATCGGTATTGTTGGTGTAATGCGCTACGGTACGTAAGTTGGGCAATCCACGTTTTAGGGTGTGATACGTCCAAACAGGATGGGTAATGCCCTGCCAAATTAGTTTTGGTGTCATTTTAGGGGGAACGGAGAGGCCGGCTTTTCGACTGCGTTCCCGTCGACTGGCCATA
>JBHJJC010000010.1:0-14409 GCA_050042945.1 Croceivirga sp. | reverse complement strand
CCGAATGGCATGGCGTGCTATGAGTTTATTTCAATTGTACGAGTAGCACCGGGAACTAATACTGACGTACTGTATTTTTGGAATAGGGATACGCCCCCAGCATTCACAAATCTGCAAGAAGGCGAACAAATAACGTTCTATAAAACGGTGGTTAACCAACGATTGGATAATAGTATTAACTGTGTATTCCAAACGGTGGAGGAAGTAAGTTCAATATTGGATGTGAAGATACGAGCCCAAGATGGTGAAGAAGTTGGGCGAAGGACAGTGGAGAAGACCATTTTCAATATCCCAGCAGGGCAATATGCGACTTTTAGCTTTGAATTTGAATATTTGATATGTGGTAACTATGAGTTCAATATTGAAATAGATCCGAGTGGTAGGTTGTCAGAGACGACTGTAGAGGACAATAATTTCTCAGAAGTAAAAACCGATTTCTGTTTTTAATATTCAATATTCATCGCCTTTTCTAGAACAATTTTGTTTTGTTATCAACAATAGATATCATAGCAAAAATTACAGTCAAACCATAGTTTTTTTACGGATTTCCGTAATGATTTTGGGTATTGAATTGCTAGTTTTCAATGCCTCTTTTCATTTACTCTTGTTCTTCTCACTACTTTGTTTGAATAAAAACCCCCAAGGGCTGGGGATGTTTTTGTTGAGTGATTTAAAGAACTTTCGAAATATGAGTTTGAAATACTACGTATTCATTATACTCTGGATATTAAATATTCAATTTTGTAATAATCATTTGTTTGCAAAGGGAGATAAAGGTTGGACGGTAATAATCTTCATGAATGCAAACAACGATTTAGTAGAATACGCCGAACTTGATATTAGAGAACTAATGGGGTTGAGCGGATACGAAAATGTTAATGTGATTTTTCAAATTTCAAGATATGAGGGTCAAGGAAATTGTGGTTTGCCGTGGAAGGGTAACTATAGATTTGAATTACATAAGGGGGAAGACATTTGTCCTAATGAAAGTTTTAAGTTAAAAGAGGGCCTTTCGAAAAAGCAGATGTTAGAAGACCTAATCAATTGGACGAAGTTAAAATATAAACCTGATGACAATCGGTATTTATTAGTGCTATGGGACCACGGAAACAAATGGGTAAAACCAAAAAACCTTGGTTTTGATAAGTATGATGAATTAATAACCAAATTCTATGAGGAATACATAAATCAACTAGATAGCCTAAATATTTGTAGCAATCCTAGAACGGAACGATACGACTTATCTAAAATTTTTAAGAGAAAGGAAAAAGACAGCTTTGAGAGCGGGTTATCAGAATCCTTTAGTTTAAACACCGTTTTCGCTAGTCCAAATCAAAATCTTTTAACACTAGGTGATGTTCAGGAAGTAATTGACACGGGCTCTTTGGATATTATAGCTTTTGATGCATGCTTAATGGGAACAATGGAGACTGCTTATTCTCTTAGGGATAAAGCCAAAGTGATGATTGCTAGTGAAGAACTTGTTCCCGGCTGCGGCTGGAACTATAATGAACTACTTAAAAAAATAATGAAATATCCTCTAATGGATGAATTGAAATTGTCAAAAGAAATAGTTTCCCTATACAAAACAGAATATAATAGCTTTAAGAATGTTTCATTATCAGCTTTGAATTTAGAATATTACCAACCATTACATGAATCCTTAAATCAACTATCCCTAGACTTAATTAAATACTTAGAGCATAACGATAAATTTGTCTTGACAGCAATTCAAAAAGCCCGTAAAAAATGCCGTTCATATGGGAGAGATAAATATGCTGTCGCGAGTATAGACCTATCATTTTTCTGTAGGAACTTGTATAATGAATTATCATCTGATTTAAGGTATCGTAGTATCTGCTCTGAATTGATGCAAATAATCCAATTAATCAGTAATGATTTGGTTTATGGAGAATTCAGTAAACATTCTGGACAAGGAAGTAAAGGAGTTGCTATCTATTTTCCACCTTTGGATGTACACTATGAAGAACTTGTAGATGAGTACATTGAAGAGCGGACCAATCAGGGTGTGTTTGTGGTGCCTTTTATTTTAGAAACAAAATGGGATAATTTCCTTAGAATTTACAATGAGAAAAGAAAAGATTACCTCTAAATTTAAAAAATGAAAAGATTAAATTTAATTACCATACTAACTCTTACAGTTGCAGCATTTGTATCCTGCAATAAAAGATATAATCAAAATGAAACTCAAGAAAAGGCGACCTTTCATGAATTTAACGATTCAACAATTATCACCTCCAATATTGTTAATACAGAATATTCTTCAAGTATAATAATAAACCCTAAGCTTCATAAGCTTGAGCCACAACATCTAATGTCTAGTCAAAACTATGATTCAAATTATGCTGTTTATGTAACTTTGCATACGACTCCTGTTTCTTTAGATACCTCAAAGTTCAAATTACATAGGGCGGATTTTGAAATAAAAAATTATAAGGCTAAAGTTTTTATGGGAATACATAAAGTGGTTGTTGAAACCCCTTCTCCTCAAGGATCTTTGAAATTTGGTATTTATGTACGGGCAATGAACAAGGTAATGCCAAAATACCCGCTCCCATTTAGCAGTCCTTTAGAGTTAAATCTTGGAGGTATAATGAAAACCGAGCGTTATCTAATGCCAATGAACATAGAGGGAAAACAAATATCAAAAGATAGTTGCGATGTTTTAAAAAGGAATGTGTTGAAGGGAGAGACCTGTTGCTATTGCTTTAGTAATAGACTTGGTAATTTTGTTGTAAAACCTGACAACGGAAGAATTGTGGACACTGAATTCTTCTTCGTTGACGGAAGTTTTGTTCAGATGAAAGCAAGTTATGATGAAAGAAAATATCCAAAATCTAAGGATCCAGGGGAGCGATGTAAAACTGGAACCAATAAGATGATGTAAGGTGAATTTTTATGGTATTGCACTATCAATAATTTTCTTTCAAATAGGTTTTGGGGAGTCACCAGATTCCCAGGAGTTTTTTTATTTACTTAAAAAATTGGAATTTGAAAAAGCAAGGCTGTACACTAAGGCAGTAAAAGAAGATTCTTTAAAACAGTCTTTAATCTTACTGGCGAATGTTATCGAAAGTAAAAAAAGGATAACCCAAAAACAACAGCAAACTAGTTTCCCTAACAAGCAAGAAAAATTTATTTATCTACTTATAGAGGGCTATCAGGAATTATATGATGAAGACGCCTCAAGTTTGAAAGCTTATAAAAGTTTTACAGAAGCCTTGCAAACAGCGGAGGAATTGAATAAGAACCATTTGGTCAAAGCCGCTCTGATGGGTATGCTTGATTTATTAAGAAGAGAAATTTTTATTGGTAGCAAGCAGTTTGTACCATATCTAGGTCATTTTAAACAACTCAAATCTGATGATATAGATGAAGTAATCCTTAGCTTTTATGAAGTAGTTTTTTATTCTAAGGCTGACGAGAATTTAAAAATTAGTGATAAATATAAAATAGCTAAAGAAAACTTGGATTACCTTTTTCAAAGGTTAGATAAAGATAATTTGTACTTTCCTTATTATCACCATGAAAAAGGTATTGAATTTAAGTTCTCCAAAAGATACGACTCGGCAGCATACCATTTCCAAAAGGTTTATAATCTTACTAAGGGAAAAAAGGTTTATTTCGATTTGTACAATACAAATTTATGGCAATTAGCCGATCTCATGCAAAGACAGGGAAAACTTAATGATGCTAAGAAATTCCTTTTAGAGTCAAGGGAAGCATCAAAAAATAAAAGAGATTTATTTTATGATGATAGATTAAGTTCGACAATTTTTAAAAAAGAAGGAGTTTTTGATTCCGCATATTACTATCTAAGGAAGTCGATTGACTTGGAGTATACTTTGGGATATAAAAATAATTCATTAGAATCCTCCATCCTAGCAATTCAAAATGAAACGGATAAACTGAAGCTGGATACTTTGCGATTACAAAACAGGGCCAATAAATTAGAACTTGAAACCCTTAAACTTGATAGTAAGAGAAGATGGAATCGTAACTGGCTAATCGCTGCATCCTTAGCACTACTTCTGGGCACTGGAATCGCTATCCTTCTCCAAAAAAACACCACTAAAAAACGTTTGTTGGCCGAACAAGAAGCGATTTTAAAACAACAACGGGTAGAAAACTTGCTCAAAGAGCAAGAGTTGGTGAGCATCGATGCCATGATTGCTGGTCAGGAAAAAGAAAGGCAAAAAGTAGCGGGAGAACTTCATGATGATTTAGGCAGTTTGATGGCCACTATAAAGCTCCATTTTGATAATGCCAAAGTGAGCCAAACAGATCCGGCCCTTCAGAATGCACAAAAGCTGTTGGAAGAAGCCTACCAAAAAATACGGGGGATGGCCCATAGTAAAAACTCAGGTGTGATGAGCGACCAAGGATTGTTGCCTGCTATCAAAAAAATGGCCCAAACCATTACCGAAACAGACGCTTTAGAAGTGACCATAGAAGATTTTGGCTTGGGCGAGCGTATGGAAAATTCCCTTGAGCTTTCCATTTTCAGAATGATACAGGAATTGGTGGCCAATGCCATAAAACATGCTGAGGCGTCCCAAGTTACTATTCAGCTGACCCAACATGATGATAGTTTAAACATCATTGTGGAAGATGACGGGAATGGCTTTGACCGTTCCAAGCTCAATAAAAAACAATCCGGAATCGGGCTTGCAAGCATCGAAAAACGGATAGAACATTTAGAGGGTAATTTTACCATAGATAGTATTCTAGGTCAGGGCACTACCATTTTAATCGATATACCCGTATGATTACTGTAGCCATCGCTGAAGATCATCAAGCCTTAATTGATGGAATAAAGTCTTACGTGAAATATGAGGATGATATCAACGTGATAGGCCATGCCAATAATGGGGAAGAACTATTCAAATTGGTCCGTTTAAAGCAGCCTAAGGTAGTGCTCTGTGATATCCGTATGCCGAGATTGGATGGGATAGAAGCCACAAAAGCAATTCTTAGGGAATTTCCATACACTAAAGTGGTTGCTTTTACCATGTTTGATCAAGAAGGTGCCGTGAAACAGATGTTGGCGGCAGGGGCAAAAGGGTATATTCTAAAGAATAGTAGCTTGGATATTGTCTTGGAAGCGATTCGTACCGTAGCTTCGGGAAAGACCTACTATGACCAAAAAATAGTGGTTCAAAATGCTGAAAAAAATGGTTCTAAAAGTGTGCTCTCCAAACGGGAACGTGAGATTCTTCAATTAATAGCGAAAGGGCATACCAGCCACCAAATTGCCGATACCCTTTTTATAGGTAAAAGTACCGTCGATACCCATCGTAAAAACATGATTCGAAAATTGGAGCTCAGCGGGGCAGGGGAGCTGTTGCGCTATGCGGTGGAAAAGAAGTACGAATTTTGAATTTGAAAACTATAGTATTTTTATTCTTGTACTTCTTAGACTCATATTTACGGGGATTATAAAAGTTGAAAAAGAAAATGATTTTAGCGATGATAAATATTAATAGCCGATTCGCGTATTGGATACCCTTTGTATTTTTAAAGAGCGTTGTTTGATTTTTTAGATTCTTGGTTAAAGCATGTTTTTAACCTTTTGGATTTCTCTTAGACTTCTGATTTTGGTGAGGAGATTCAATATTTTTCTTAGCCATTAACAAAAAATAGCCCTTACCCTGAGGGTATATTTTTAGTCGGGTAATCCGGGTAACAATATTTTCATAACGTCCTTATTCACTGTGTTGGCCTTTACCCTACAAATATGCCTAGGTTGACAACATTAAATTCCATTTTGATTGTCTCAAGAATATTTTTGTTAATACTAGATATCCAAAAAGTGGAAGGTCAGACATGATGAAAGGTTATAGTATCCTCCAAATAGTCTTCATTTTTATTTTCTCCTTTTTTTGCGTGGGTATTTGGGCCCAAGACAGCGATAATGATTCCGTTCCTGATACCGTTGATATTGATGATGATAATGATGGTATTATAGATGAGAGCGAAGTCTTAGGATGTACGGGAAGTTTAACCTATGACTTTTACGACGTGTCGCCAACAGGCAATACGGTTGATAACATTCCCACAACCGGTGCCCTGGCCACAGGCACAGTTGCCGATTTTAACGTAGATGCCCTTCAAGAGTTGGTAGATCCTGGCGATAGCGATTCTTTTTCCATTCGATATACAGGAAATATTATTATTAGGGCTGATGATACCTACACGTTTTATACTACCTCTGATGATGGTAGTAAATTATATGTCAATGGAATTGAGGTAGTTGACAATGATGGTGCCCATGGCTCTAGGGAACGAAGCGGTAGTATTTTTCTTGCCGAGGGTACCTACCCGTTTACCGTTGAATTTTTTGAACGAAATGGGGATGAGAACTTATCCGTAGCCTATGAAAGTGCCATTATTGCGAAAAGTGATCTTCCCTTTTCTGAATTGGCTTTGGCTACTGTTTGCGATTTTGATGGCGATGGTATTGCAAATGGTTTGGACTTAGATTCTGATAACGATGGAATTCCAGATAATGTGGAGGCTCAAGGTACCTTTGGTTATATTCCTCCTTCCTTGGTGGACTCAGATGGTAACGGTCTTGATGACGCCTATGAATCCAGTCCAGGGGCAGGTGAAGGGATTTCCCTAATCAATACGATAGGGACTTCAAATTTTGACTTCAATAACCTTGATACAGATGGTGATGGCCTTTCAGACCAAAATGAGGCTGGGATAACACTAACCTTAATCGATACCGATGGTGATGGTTTGGATAACGCCGTAGATACCACCAATAGTCTACTGCCTGGTGGATTACCCAATTATGATGATGCCAATGGAATCATAAACACGCCATCCAATTTGCCTAATGTACAGAACCCTTTGGTGACCGAAGTGGATTATAGAGATTCTTCTTTGGATTCTGATATGGACGGTGTGATAAATACAGTCGATGTAGACGATGATAATGATGGTATTCTCGATATTAATGAATCCGATTGTTTTGGGGAAATCACCTATGAGTTTTATGACGTGTCCCCTGATAGTAACACAGTAGACAATATTCCCACGACTGGGGCCCTAGCCACTGGGGTGTTCCCCAGTTTCGATGTAGATGCCCTTCAAAATTTGGTGGATCCAGGAGATAGAGAGCGTTTCTCTATCCGTTACCAAGGGTTCATTTTAATTGAAAATGCAGATACCTATACCTTTTTTACCTCATCTGATGATGGGAGTAAACTTTTTATTGATGGAATTGAGGTTGTTGATAACGATGGTGCCCATGGGGTTCGCGAACGCAGTGGTAGCCTATTTTTAAATTCGGGGTTCCATCAGATTACAGTACTGTTCTTTGAACGTACCGGAGGAGAATTTTTGTCAGTAAGCTATCAAAGCAGCACGATTGCTAAGGTGCAAATACCTTTCGATATTATCTTTCCCACCGGGAATGAATGCGATACCGACGGAGATGGGATTATCAATCGACTAGATACCGATAGCGATAATGATAATTGTAATGATGCCAACGAGGCCTATGATACCTTGACCGCAGATAGCGATGGAGATGGTATTTATGGTACCGGAACGCCCACAGTGAATTCAGATGGCTCTGTGGTCGGAGCACCTTATACAACGCCTGTTGATACCAATTCCAACAGCACTTTTGATTTTCTTGAAATGGGTTCAGGAGCACCAAGTATTACAACGCAACCTTCCGATATTACAGCTTGTTTAGGGTGCAGTGCGGACTTCACTCTGGTCGGAAGTGCCGATACATTTCAATGGCAACGCTTTGATGGCGCTAACTGGAATAACCTATCGAATACAAGTCCATTTAGTGGGGTAGATATCGCTACCCTAACCATAAATCCTGTGGATACTGGCTTGAACGGGGCAAGATTTAGGGTGATATTGACCAATTCAGGTGTGTTTTGCCCGGTCTTATCTGATGAAGTGGTCTTGTCAGTACCCGGAGGAAGCGTTATCACCAATCGAAGAATTACCTATCGTGTGAAACGGAATTAAAGCGTTTTGTCTCAATCCTTACATATCATAAGGCTCTTTTTAGATGGTTTGAAACAATTTGGAATAGGTTTGAGGATATTCCTTTGGTCACTCAGATTATTAATTCACAAAGGGTTGATATAATTGAAAAGAATCTGTCTTTTCAATCAAGCATTTTTTCCATTCAACAGCGGGGTTAATTCTGTACAAGTATTGCTGAATATTTGGCACTACATTTATGCCTCGATAAAGGTTGTTTGATTGTCAAATGAATTTTGAAGTGTTGGACTTTCGAACGGTTCAAGGTGTTCATTTTTATAAATCATATGGCATTTCAATCAAACTATTTGTACTCAAGTTACCCTCAGTAATAATCTTCAGTGAAATTGTAATAAGCAATGAATTTTAAGCGTCTTTTTTCATATTTACCCATTGTGTTGATTTCGTTCCTTTGGTTTTCATGTTCGAATGATGAAGATCCAAAGATCAACAGTGACATTAGCTCTGAAGCTCAACTGCAAATCGATTGGCTCAATAATATGTTGGATATTATGGAAGCCAACTCTGTCAATAGAAAAGTAATTGACTGGCCAACTTTTCGCGGAAACGTGCTCGATGCTGCCCGTGGAAAGGAAAGAAAAGACGAATTGGATGAGGTACTTCGTAATGCTATTTCATTACTGGGCGATAACCATAGTTTTATCGTAAAACCATCAGGACAACTTTTGTTTGGCCCATCGAACTTGGATTGCTTCTCCCATTCAGTATCAGTTGTCGATATTGAAAACGTTGGATACATTAAGGTTCCAGGATTCTCTGGAAACCCCCAAGAAGCCAGAAACTTTGCCAAAGACTTACAGGTCCAGATACAAGAGCAAGACAATGAAAACCTGACAGGTTGGGTTGTAGATCTAAGAAATAACAGTGGTGGTGATATGTGGCCAATGCTGGCGGGTATAGGTCCAATTTTAGGGGAAGGTATCGCTGGGTATTTCGTTGATCCAGATAATAGTAAATCTGAATGGGGCTATTTCGATGGAAACAGTAGACTTTCCGGACAAGATATCACTACTGTTGACAATCCATATGAACTTCTTAATCCCAATCCGAAGGTGGCTGTGTTGTTCAATAGGGCCTGTGGCAGCTCGGGTGAAGCGATTATCGTGGCGTTCAAAGAGAGGCCAAATACGCGTAGTTTTGGGGAACCCTCTTGTGGTGTGTCAACTGCAAATTTGAGTTTTGATTTGGGTGATGGATACACCTTGTTTTTAACCGTGTCAACTTTTACCGACAGATCCCAAAACCGCTACGGAGACCGTATACCTCCAGATGAAACCATTCTAGACCAAGAGGCACTCTGGGTTCGGGTCGAAGAGTGGATGACAAATTAGTACTACAAATACGACGACCAATTTGTCTAAAAATGATGCCAGAAACAGCAAAACCCCATCAATCAAAACGAATATGTTTATATCGTTCTTGCCACAGGGCTGTTTTAAGTGATTGTGGACTTAGAGGAACCAGAATCCATCCTTCAATGCCAAAAAAATTTAGTCTATTCTACTAAATCATGTATTGAAATAAATCGGGTTTGTTGTTCAGATACTCTCCAAAAAAGTTATTGTCCTTCATACGTTGAATAAGAGGTTGAAGGTTCTCAGGCTTGTTTAACTCAATTCCTACTACGGCTGGGGCGTTTTCCTTACTTGATTTCTTGGAATATTCGAAATGGGTAATATCATCATTCGGACCTAAAATTTCAGCGACAAATTCCTTTAGTGCGCCAGGTCGTTGCGGAAAACGTACAATAAAATAATGTTTTAGGTTACCATAGAGCAGTGCCCTCTCCCTTATTTCTGCCATACGTGTAATATCGTTGTTGCTTCCTCCAACTATGCAGACCACATTTTTACCCTCTAATTCTTCTTTGAAATAGTCTAGCGCCGCAATGGTTAATGCACCAGCAGGCTCAACCACAATGGCATCCCTATTATACAGGTCTAAAATTGTCTGGCATACTTTTCCCTCTAGTACGGTAATTACTTGATGTAGGTGTTCCTTACAAATGGAATAGTTGTGGTTGCCTACTTTTTTTACAGCGGCACCATCTATGAATTTATCAATGGTATCCAATGCAATCAAAGACCCCTCTTCTATGGATGTTTTCATTGAAGGCGCACCAGCGGGTTCCACACCTATTATTTTTGTTCTAGGATGTAATTCCTTAAAAACGCCTATTAATCCTGATGCTAATCCACCACCACCAATAGCGGTAAAGATATAGTCTATTGGAGCGGATGCTTGCTCTAGAAGCTCAAGCCCTATTGTTGCTTGTCCTTCAATAATTTTTGGGTCATCGAAAGGATGTACAAATACTTTGCCTTCCTCCTCACAAAATTTCATGGCCGACTGATAAGAATCATCAAAGGTGTCACCTTCCAAAACAATGGTCACCCAATCCCCACCAAACATTTTAGTCTGGTTTATTTTTTGTTTTGGCGTAACCACGGGCATAAAAATAGTGCCCTTAACTTTTAAATAATCACATGCGAAGGCAACACCTTGGGCATGATTACCCGCACTGGAACACACCACACCATGCTCCAACTCTTCCTTGGAAAGGGAACTTATTTTATTGAATGCTCCACGGATCTTATAGCTGCGCACATTGTGCAAATCCTCTCTCTTTAATAAAATGGAAGCATTGAACTCTTTTGAATATCGGATACTTTTTTCCAGAGGTGTTTTTTTGGTGACTGTTCCAATAACTTCGGCCGCTTTTTTGATATCTTTTATCTGAGGAAAATACTTGCTGTTAAAGTTTCTTTTCATTTTCTGTTCTTTTAGATTAAGCGAAAAAGCCACTAAAATTAAACCTCCAATACTGTCGACACTTTAAAATCAACATTTAAAACGTCAATCTGCTTTTCGAACTGATAGACAAGATTTGCCAGCGATTCTTCTTGCATGGTGAGTTCTATATTGATGGTTACTTCCCCATATTTATCCAAATCATAGTTAAGCGATGTGAGCTTTAACCTTCTTTTATTACATATCCCGGCTATTCTGCTGAGAAGCGTACCATGATAATGTGCTTTTACGGTTATATGATAGGTGTTGCTTGAATTGGTCATATGCTTTATTTTAAACGAATTTCTGATACTGAAGCCCCTGTGGGGACCATAGGAAAAACATTAGCTTCTTTTTCTACCTGTACTTCAAGAAAATAAGGACTTTTTGATGCCATCATTTCTTGTATTGTGGTGGCGAGATGCGTTCTTTCGCTGACACGCTTGGCAGTTAATTGGTAGGCTTTTGCGATGGCCACGAAATCTGGGTTGAGCATCTCTGTAGATGCATACCTACCGTCAAAGAACATTTCTTGCCATTGTCGTACCATACCAAGAAAGTTGTTGTTCAAGACCACAACTTTTACCGCTATTCCATATTGAAAGATTGTACCCAGCTCTTGTAGTGTCATTTGAAACCCGCCATCACCAATAACGGCGACAACTTCCCTTTTTGGGTCGCCCAGCTTCGCGCCAAGGGCTGCAGGAAGGGCAAACCCCATGGTACCCAAACCTCCGGAAGTGATATGACTTCGCGATTCTTCATAATTGGAATAGCGGCAAGACACCATTTGATGTTGCCCAACATCCGATACTATGATGGCCCTGTTCTTTGAAGCACTGTTGATTTCCTTTATGACTTCTCCCATGGTAAGCCCATCTTTTTCCGGATAAAGGTCACGCTGAATGACCTGCTCAAATTCCAGATGCTGCTTCTGATGAAACGTTTCGTACCACTTTGGATACTTTTTTTCTTGTATCAGGGGAATAAGCTTTTGTAAGGATGCTTTCACATCCCCTAGAACAGGGATATCTACTTGAACATTCTTGTTTATTTCTGCCGGGTCGATTTCAAAATGGATGATTTTGGCCTGTTTGGCATAAAATTCTAGATTGCCCGTCACGCGATCGTCGAAACGCATGCCCAATGCCAAAAGTACATCACACTCATTGGTGAGTACATTGGGGGCATAGTTGCCGTGCATGCCCAGCATACCCATATTCAATGGATGTGCTGTGGGTAAGGCCGAAGCCCCAAGTATTGTCCAGGCTGCCGGTATTCCCGATTTCTCTACAAATGCCTTGAATTCCTGTTCCGCCTTGCCCAGTAAAATTCCCTGGCCCCATATGATCATAGGGTTCTTTGCATTATTGATGCAGGCTGCAGCAGCCTCTATTTGAAGGTCATCTATGAGGGGATTGGGCGTATAGCCCTCTAAGGTCTCGCAGGAGGCATGTTGAAAAGCCGCCAACTCAAACTGGGCATCCTTGGTGATATCGATGAGCACCGGGCCGGGCCGTCCGGATTTCGCAATATAAAATGCTTTTGCCAGTACCTCAGGAATTTCTGAAGCTTTTGTTACTTGGTAATTCCATTTGGTGACAGGGGTAGACATTGATATGATGTCCGTTTCCTGAAAGGCATCTGTTCCCAAAAGGTGGCTTGCCACTTGCCCGGTAATACATACCAAGGGAGTAGAATCTATTTGGGCATCGGCAATACCGGTAAGTAAATTGGTGGCACCAGGGCCGGAAGTGGCCAAAACAACCCCCGTTTTCCCACTGGATCTTGCGTAACCCTGCGCGGCATGAATGGCGCCCTGTTCATGGCGGGTAAGAATGTGCTTTAATTGATTTTCATATTTAAACAGTTCATCATAAACGGGCATAATGGCTCCGCCTGGATAGCCAAATATGAGGTTGGCACCCTCTGCCAACAAACTGAGCACTACAGATTCAGCGCCACTTTTTTGGTGGGTTTGTTTGTTTTTTTGCTTTGGTACTACTACTGTCTTTTCCATAAGTACATTTTAATAAATCCATAAAAAAACCCCTCTTTACGGAGGGGCCTTTTTAAACTATAAAGAATCTCCTCCCTCACATATGTGAAGTAATAATAATTACTGGAGAAATTATAATTAGGTGTATCATTTTATATAAGTGAGAACTCATTTTAATTGTTATTGTATCACTGCGTCAGTTTCAAAGTTAGGTAAAAAAACCTCAGCCATCATGCATCGGGCACTACCTCCACCACAGGTTTCGATAGCATCCAATTTGCTATGGATGATATCGCAATGCTTTTGAATACTGACAATTTGGTGAGGTTGCAAACTTTTTGCAGCGGTACTGCTCATGACCAGATACTTACGGCCATTAGTACTTTTTAACTGAAGCATGTTGCCTGCAAAATGGTGTAGTTGTTCTTCGGTAATCGCTATAATTTGTTTCTTTGCATCCCGAAGACTTTGTACGACTTTTTCCCGCTCCTTAGCGTCATCAATACAATCCAAACAGACAATGGCGAATTCGCTGGCGATGCACATCATCACATTCGTATGATAGATGCGTTTTCTTTTATCTCCATCGGTTTGGTATGCAGAAAAGGTTACAGGGGTATATTTAAAATCAGCACAGAATTTTTCAAATAAGGCTTTATCGGCTCTGTCAGAAAGGGCACAATAGGCCACTTTGTTTTTACGATCAAGTATCATACTACCGGTACCTTCTAGAAAATGCCCAAAGTGTTCGACAGAAGAATAGTCGTGTACTTTTTTTACCTGTAAATTTGATGCCGCCAGGGATTTCCAAATATCCAAGTCGCGTTCTTTTCTTCTGTTTTCTGCAAACATTGGGTATAGAACAGCGGTACCATCTTGGTGAAAGGATACCCAGTTGTTCGGAAAAACAGAATCGGGCGTATCTGATGCACTGTTATCTTCAACTACCAATACATTGATGCCGTGCATTTTCAAGGTACCCACAAATTTGTCAAACTCTTCTTGGGCCCTTTTGTTGACCTGCTCATTTTCGATGGATAGGTCGTCTTGAAAATAATTGTTTACGGCAGTCTCTTCGTTCTTACGAAATTTAGTGGGCCTCACCATGAGTACGGTATCTGCGATATGATTCATCATAATACTGATAATTGATTTTCTGAAATCGTTTCTTGTATCCATTGGCTATGACTGGCAACTCGGGTGTAGAAGGTGATGGCACCGTAGCTAAAATGCAATTTCGAATCAAATAAACTCTCTTCGAAGTCCATGGCTTGGGTAGCTGATAAAACACCACAAACTTTCCATTCCCCCTCATCTTTGATATAAAGCGGTCCTCCACTATCACCCGGCACCGAAGTACCCTCATATTCTGTAGGTTGTGCATCGCTACTACCTTCCCCCAGTATGTTAAGGTAATCGTCATATAAATTATCCCCTGATAAGGAATTCAAATACCCACTCGGTGGGTCAAACTCGGTCACCTAGAGACAGGTATCGAACTTGGTACCCGTTTGTGAGGTCTGGGTGCTACTTACCTTCCTATCCGAGCGGGGTACAAT